>JANNFW010000071.1:0-2519 GCA_031380235.1 Rhodoferax sp.
CAGTTGTACCCGTGGGCACAGGCACAGGCCGATCAATCGCAATACAAAACCGTCGGCATCTACTCTGGCCCGCTGGGTTTTGGCTACAACTCGGAATTGATCGCGAAGAAGAAGCTCCCCGTTCCCAAGACCTGGAATGACTTGCTCAACCCCGCGTTGAAAGGCGAAATCCAGGTGGCCAACCCGGCCTCCAGCGGCACCGCTTACACCATGGTCGCCACCCTGGTGCAACTGATGGGCGAAGACAAGGCCTTTGAGTACATGAAGCAACTGCACAAAAATATCAGCCAGTACACGCGCAGCGGCACGGGGCCAATCAAATCAGTAGCGCGCGGCGAGACCACCGTGTCGATCAGTTTTGTGCACGACGGCCCCGGCGAGTAGATGAATGGCTTTCCGGTGGAGACCATCACACCGTCTGACGGCACAGGGGCAGAGATCGGCTCGATGAGCATCATCAAGGGCTCGCGCAACTTGGACGCGGCCAAGAAGTTCTACGAATGGGCGTTGACCCCGGCCGCGCAGGAAATGGCAGCGGCGGCCAAACAGTTCCAGTTGCCATCGAACAAAAACGCGAAGAATGATGCGCGCATCCCAGACTTCAAGAAGATCAAGTTCATCAACTACGACTATGCGAAATATGGTGCGTCTGCTGAGCGGCGCAGGTTAATCGCGAAGTGGGAAAAAGAAGTCAACTCGCTGCCACGCTAGAGCCGTACAGACAACGACGGCGTCAGCGGATCTGATGACAAAAAACCCAAACTGGGCGGTACGCCTGTGGCTCATCGTCGGCCTGCTGGCCTACGTCGCGCTGCCGTGGTACGCGATTCAAGACACCGCCTGGTACAGCGTGCTGCCGCAAGTTCTGGGCGGACCAGAAGCCGCCAATGGTGTGGTGCAAGCCCTGGTGCACGGGCGAAAGTGGCTGCTGGTGGGTTTAATCGGCCTGGTGATGGCGGCAGTGGGTTTGTCGATGCCCGCAGGCCGTGCGCAGGGCAACTGGTTTTTAAGCGGCGGGCTGGTCGGGTTTATCGGGCTGTTGGTCAGCGCATTTTCAATCGGCTCCAAGGGTTGGTCGTTTGAACTCTTGAATGCTCAGTTTGGCCCGCTAGCCATCAATCAATTTGGCATTGGCATCGGCGCATTCTTCGCGTTGTTGGCCCTGGTGATGATTGCTGCCTTTGGCATCGCGCGCAAAGGTTTTTTCAAGGGCGACCTGTTCATCGCCTCGGCAGTGTTAGGTTGCGCGGTGATGCTGTTGATGTTCATCGTCTTCCCAGTGACGAAAGCGCTGTACGGCGCATTTTTAAACGAAGAAGGCCGCTGGTCTATCACCGCTATTTTTGACCGAATTGGCAACGAGCGCGTATGGGGTTTGAACTGCCTGACGGGCGGTGTGCGCTGCGGTGTCGCGTGGAACACGCTGTTCCTCGCGCTCCTCACTGCGACGGGCACGACGATCTTGGGCACGATGATGGCGTTGATGGCTGAGCGCAGCGCCGGCCCGCGCATTCAGACGCCGCTGCGCGTAGTGGCGCTGTTGCCCATCATCACCCCGCCGTTCGTCGTCGGCCTGGGCTTGATCTTGCTGTTTGGGCGCGCGGGTTTGGTGAATCAGTTTTTGGAGTACGCGTTTGACATCCCGCCCACGCGCTGGTTTTACGGCGCTTTGGGCGTGTGGATTGCACAGCTCTTCGCCTTCACCCCCATCGCCTTCATGATCATGCGCGGCGTCGTGCAAGGTGTGGCCCCCAGCCTGGAAGAAGCCGCGCAAACGCTTCGTGCAGATCGCAGAAAGGCGTTTTTCACCATCACCCTGCCGCTGCTCAAGCCCGGTTTGGCCAACGCGTTTTTGGTCGGCTTCATCGAAAGCATTGCCGATTTTGGCAACCCAATCGTCGTGGGCGGGCAGTTTGCGGTGCTGTCCACTGACATCTTCTTTGCCATCGTTGGCGCGCAATACGACCAGGGCCGTGCAGCATCGCTGGCGTGGATTTTGACGTTGTTTGCACTGGCGGTTTTTGCTGTCCAACGCGGTCTCTTGGGCAAGCAAAACTACACCACGGTCAGCGGCAAAGGCGACGCGGGCATCGCCATGCAATTGCCGGATGGCGTGCGCCGCACCTTGAACGCCGTGGTCTACCCTTGGTTGGCGTTCACTGTCATCGTCTACCTGTTTGCCTTCGCGGGCGGCTTTGTGCAGACCTGGGGCCGCGATTACACGCTGACGTTCAATCATTTCAAAACTGCGTTTTCGCTCGAGTGGGGCGACTTTGGCCTGGTGTGGGCGGGGACGGCGTGGAACTCGCTGTTCACTACCTTGAAACTGGCGGGCATTTCGGCCCCCATCACCGCAGCGGCGGGCTTGCTGATTGCCTACCTGTTGGCGCGCACCGAGTTTCGCGGGCGCGCGATGTTCGAATTTGTCGCGCTACTTGCCTTCGCCATCCCCGGCACGGTACTCGGTGTGAGCTACATCCTGGCGTTCAACGTACCTCCGGTGGAGCTGACGGGCACAG
>JANNFW010000085.1:0-3489 GCA_031380235.1 Rhodoferax sp.
GCCTATCGCCACCACGATCCCGGTGGAAGGTGCCACCGGCTGGGCCGACTCCACCATGATGCATGCAGATGCCAAGCACCCCAATTGCGCCTACAAGTGGATGGAGCACTCGCTCAACCCGCAGTTGCAAGGCGACCTGTCCGCCTGGTTCGGCTCAGTGCCTGCGGTGCCTGCGGCCTGCAAGGGCAACGCGCTCTTGGGTGACGAAGGCTGCGCACGCCAGGGCTTCAATTCTTTCGACAAGATTTCGTTCTGGAAAACGCCGACCAGCCAATGTAAAACCCAGGACAACAAGTGCGTGCCGTACCACAAGTGGGTGTCGGACTACATCTCGATTCTGGGCGGGCGCTGAGCCTCATGAAAGCCGCTTCATCGCGGCGCTGGGTTTGAAGGGTCTCGCATGAGTGCTGCCGTCAGTCTGCGAGATGTGTCCTGCGTATTCCGCTCGAGCGGCAAAGCAGTCGTTGCGGTTGACCGTGTCAGCCTGGACGTTCAGCCCGGCGAGTTTTTCACGCTATTGGGGCCTTCGGGGTCGGGCAAGACCACCTGCCTGCGGATGATTGGTGGCTTCGCCCTGCCCACCAGCGGCAGCATCAGCATTCATGGCCAGGACGTGAGCCAACTGCCGCCCTACAACCGGCCCGTGAACACGGTGTTTCAGGACTACGCGCTGTTCCCGCACATGAGCGTGCTAGACAACGTCGCCTACGGCCTGATGGTGCGCGGCGTTGACCGTAGCGCCCGCGAGCGGCGTGCGATGGCACTGCTCGAAACGGTGCAACTGCCTGATGTCGCCCTGCGCAGGCCCGCGCAGCTCTCAGGCGGCCAGCGCCAGCGGGTGGCACTGGCCCGTGCGCTGATCAATGAGCCCAAAGTGCTGCTGCTGGACGAACCTTTGGGCGCGCTGGACTTGAAGCTGCGCGAGCAGATGCAGATCGAGCTTAAAACTCTGCAACGCAAGCTGGGCATCACCTTCATCTTTGTCACACACGACCAGCATGAAGCGCTGTCGATGAGCGACCGCATCGGCGTGTTCAACAAGGGCCGTTTGGAACAAATCGCATCGCCCGATGATTTGTACAACCGCCCCGCCACACGCTTCGTGGCGGACTTTGTGGGCACTGCAAATATCTTGCCTGCCGGAGAGGGCATGAACGCCAGTCAAGGCGCGGCGTTCATGATCCGGCCCGAGAAAATCAGCCTGCGAACGGGCCTGCCAGTCGATGCAGCGGCGCCCGCTGGCATGAAAGGAACGATTCAAGAGGTGCAGTTTTTTGGCTCGTTTTGGCGGGTGAGTGTGCAGCGTGATCAGGCTTCTGATGTGCTGCGGAGTCAACGCTCCGACCTTGTATTGGTCGATGTGCCTGTGGCCAGTCGCACAACCTCACCGGTGGTGGGCGAATCAGCACAGCTCGATTGGGATGCCAGCGCCGCGCACCCGATTTCAACTGTCAGTGATGCGCCGGCATGACGCAAGCGATCAACACCTCGCAGCTTGGTTTGGCAAATCGCCTGTCCACTCTGCTCTACACCCAGCGCGGCCTGTTGCTGGGCTTGCTGCTGGTGCCGCCTTTGTTGTGGTTTGGCATCGTCTATCTGGGTTCCCTGTTCAGCCTGCTGGCCAACAGTTTTTTCAGGCTGGATGACTTCACGGGCCAAGTCGTCCGCGAAGTCGGGTTGAGCAACTTTGTCGAGATCTTCACGCCCACCAATCTTGATGTGGCATGGCGCAGCACGCTGATGGCGATCTTGGTCACGCTGGCCTGTGCGGTGATCGCCTTTCCCATCGCCTACTACATAGCGCGCTATGCACGGGGCACGCAAAAAGCCTTGCTGTTTGTCGCGGTGATGCTGCCGCTGTGGTCGAGCTACCTCGTGCGGCTGTATGCCTGGAAGCTGCTGCTGGCCAAAGAAGGCGCGATCTCGTGGTTGTTGACGCATCTGCACCTGCACGGCGCATTGGAGGCCCTGCTGAGCCTGCCTGTCATCGGTGGCAGCTCGCTGAGCTTTTCGCCGATGGGCACCTTCATTGTGTTTGTCTACATGTGGCTGCCCTTCATGATTCTGCCGATTCAGGCGGCGATTGAGCGCATACCCGGCTCGTTTATCGAAGCCTCGGCTGACTTGGGTGCATCGCCCGCCAAAACCTTCTGGCAGGTGATTTTTCCACTCGCCATGCCGGGTGTCGCGGCGGGCTCCATCTTCACGTTTTCGCTCACGCTGGGCGACTACATCATCCCCCAGGTGATTGGAAATTCCACGCTCTACATCGGGCAGGTGGTCTACCGCCAGCAAGGCGTGGCGGGCAACATTCCGTTTGCAGCCGCATTCTCGTTGGTGCCCATCGTCATCATCGGCATCTACCTGTGGCTGGCCAAACGCAAGGGGGCGTTCGATGCGCTATAGCTCGTCCAACGCGCGCGGTGCGTCATGGGGTCTGCGCTCAGCCGTCACCGCAGGCATTTTGTTTTTACACGTGCCGCTGCTGCTGATCATTCTCTATGCCTTCAGCAGCGAAGACAAAAGCTATGTGTTTCCGCCGCCGGGCCTGACCACGCAGTGGTTTGCCGTCGCCATGGAGCGCCAGGACGTGTGGGATGCCATGCAGCTCTCATTTCAGATAGCGCTGTGGGCTACCGCCATCGCGATGCTGCTGGGCACGCTGGCAGCAGGCGCATTGGCCCGCACGCAGTTCTTTGGCCGTGAGGCCATCAATCTGCTGCTGATTCTGCCCATCGCCATGCCCGGTGTGATCACAGGAATATCGTTGCGTTCGGCCTACCATTCTCTGGGTATCGATTTCAGCTTCTGGACCATCGTGATTGGCCATGCCACCTTTTGTGTGGTGGTGGTTTACAACAACGCCGTGGCCCGCCTTCGCCGCATCAGCCCGAGCCTGATTGAAGCCTCGATGGACTTGGGTGCGAACGCATTTCAGACCTTTCGTCATGTCATCTTGCCGCAGTTGGGCTCAGCACTCTTGGCTGGCGGATTGCTGGCTTTCGCGCTCAGTTTTGATGAAGTGATCGTTACCACCTTCACCGCCGGACAGCAAACCACGCTGCCTATCTGGATGCTGCAAGAGCTGATCCGCCCGCGCCAGCGGCCCGTTACCAACGTGGTGGCGGTGGTGATGATCGCCTTGACCTTCATTCCCATCGTGGCGGCATATTGGTTGACGCGCGCTGATGAAGACAGCCAGAGCCGCTAGCCGCGTACTCAACTTCCAACCTCGAATTTCGCTTCAAACTCACTCAAGGAGACTCTCATGGGCAAATCCGCAAACACCCAGATTCAGTTCCCCACGCAAATGCTGATTGGCAACGTCCTCGTCACCGGTGATGGCCCCGGAGAAACCATCTTGAATCCTTCCACCGGCGAGGTGTTGTGCACTGTGCCTGAGGCATCAACCGAGCAGCTTAATCTAGCCGTCAATGCCGCCAATCGCGCTTTCGATGGCTGGTCGCAAACCACACCCGCCGAGCGCAG
>JANNFW010000102.1:0-4265 GCA_031380235.1 Rhodoferax sp.
CCTGGAAATATGCGTGACCAGCTCTGTTTGTAATAGCGCTTCACCTTCGCTGACCAAATCGCCCGCCGCAAAATTCAACGCGGTCACCCGGCCATCCGACAGCGCGCGGATCTCATGCTCCATCTTCATCGCTTCAAGGACTACCAACACATCTCCCCGCTTGAAAATGGCACCGGGTTGAACCAACCACTGAACAACGGTGGCTTGAAGCGGTGAGCGGATGGGCGTGTTTTGCATGTCCCCATTTTGCGACAAGGAAACGATGAACCGTGTCCCTTTGGTCGAACTCACACGCGTGGGCAGGATTGCGAATGCGTGCGGGCTGTTGGTGGGGTGCAGATGGCTGCGTTCAGGCGAAAGGCCCGGATGCGCCACAAATAGAGCGCTAATCCCGCCCCGCCTCCACAATCTTCTGCGCCAGATGCGCCGGGTTGGTGAAGCAAACCTCGTGGCTGCCGGTGCCTTCGACGAGGCGAAACAGGCCCAATTTTTCAGACAGGCGCGGATGCCAGGGCAGGCTATGGGGAAGGGCCGTGTCTTGCTGGAAGTTGAGGTACGACTTGCCAACTTGCAGCGCGGCCAGCTCTGTTTTGAGGCTGATTTTGTCGGTGAAGGTTTTGTAGGGCTGCGGGTTGAGCTTGGCGTAGGCGGCCATGGCGGTGGCTTCGTCGGCATCGTTGATGAAGGCCTCGCGCCAGACGGGTGGGGGCAGCGCCAGGTTGTGAGGATCGGCGGCGTTCATGCCGTCAAACATGCCGACGTAATGGGGTGGCACCATGTCGTTGAGGCACTCGCCGTTCAGCGGCACAAAGGCGTTCCAGTAGATCAGGCGGCGGATGCGTTCGGGGCAGCGGTCAACCGCGCCGGAGACCACCATGCCGCCATAGGAGTGGCCCATCAGCCGCACGTTCTTCAAGTCTTTGGACACAAGGAAGTCCACCAGCGAATCGATGGCATCCTTCAAGCCACTGGTGGCGCGGTTGTCCCCGGCGCGGTTGCCCGCCAGCGTGACGCAGTGCACGCTGTGGCCCATCTTGCGGATGTACTCGGCCACAGGCTCCAGCTCGGCGCCGGTGTGCCACGCGCCGTGAACTAGAACGTAGGTGTCTGTCATGAATTTGTCTTCTGAAAATGGCGGTTGAGTTGTTGATTTACCGCACCAGGTCCGATACGACTGTTCGGTGGCCGATTGGCGGCGCTCTCATGTTATTCAAGGTGATGGGAGGGGTTGCGTATCAAATTGAGAATTTGAGTTTGCTATATATGTAATAGCTTTTTATGCATGTCATTCGAGAGCTGGAAACCTAAAAGACTAGTAATTTAGCACTTTTCGAGTTTTTTTTTTAAAAAATTAACTTGCAGATTAATTTTTATCTCAAATGTGCATGTGCACACTTTGGTGGGTCACATCTGGATACCAATCCGCTATATGCTCGGGTGCATTGATGGATGGAGGTCGTCAGAGTCACTATGCCAAAACCGTTCAAACTGCTCGCCTCTGTGCTGATGGGGTTGATCTGCGCAATCGTCGCTCTGCCCTCGCTCGCCCAAAC
The DNA here is from genome assembly GCA_031380235.1 of Rhodoferax sp. Taxonomy (GTDB): domain Bacteria; phylum Pseudomonadota; class Gammaproteobacteria; order Burkholderiales; family Burkholderiaceae_C; genus JANYCG01. The sequence goes on from JANNFW010000102.1 coordinate 1,554, forward strand.
GGCTGCGCCCGCAGCTACACCGACGACCGAGCAGATGATTGAGCAGTTGAGGCCTTCACGCACACGCAGCTTGCGCAATTTGACGGTGGAAGCTGTGCCCGGTGCAGCGGGTGACAAAGCCAGCGGTGCGGGTGATGCAAGCGCGGCGGGCCAGCCTGTGGCGTTGGCGGCGCAGGCTGATCCCACTTTGAATGCGCGGCCTGCGTTGACGCTGCTGATCCAGTTTGACTTTGACTCCGCCCGGGTGCGCGCCGAGAGCCGTCAGGCGCTGGTGAATCTGTCCCAGGCCCTACAGTCCAAAGAGCTGGTGGCATCGCGCTTTGCGGTTGAAGGCCATACCGATGCCAAGGGCGCCGCGGACTACAACCAGAAGCTCAGCGAGACGCGCGCACTGGCCGTGCGCGACTTTCTAAAATCGCAGGGCGTGGCACCCGAGCGCCTGGTAGCCGCTGGCAAAGGCTCCAGTGAGCTGGTTGACGGCGCAGCGCCTTTTGCGGCGCAGAACCGCCGGGTGCGCATTGTCAACCTGGATTGAGGCAATCTCCGCCCGACTCGGCGCATTGCCGCCGAAGCGCGTGACCTGGACGTTGGTGGCGATTTTTTCAGCCTGGGTTTTGTTGGATGTGATGCATTTGCGCCTCACCAGCGGGCTGTCCAAACCCAGTTTTGATGCGATGGTGCGGGCCCGCGTCTTTGCGGCAGCGCCAGACCCGCGCATCGTCATCATCGACATCGACGAAGCTTCGCTGGCGCGCATGGGCCGCGAGTTTGGCCGCTGGCCGTGGCCGCGCGACACGCTCGCCACCGTGCTGGATTTTGTCGAGCGCCAGCAGCCTGCTGCGGTGGTGTGGGACATTCTTTTTTCTGATGCCGACAAGCTCAATCCTGGCGGTGATGCAGCCTTTAACCAAGCGGTGCAACGCAGTGCGCGCAGCCATTTCTCGGTGACGCGGTTGCCAGCAGAGAACGACGCGGCCAGCCAGATCACGCGTACGGCTTTGCCACAGTTGTGGGTGGAAAGCAGCCCCATGAGCACCAGCATGGTCGCCAGCACCGTCGCCCTCATACCGCCTGCCCTGCCCGCCATTGCTGCGAGCCGCCTTGGTTTTAACAATGGCTATGTGGATAACGATGGCGTACTGCGTCGTTACCGTTATCTGGAGGTGTTGGCCGATGGCAGCGCGCTTCAGTCGCTTCCAATGAGCGTATTGAGTGCTATGTATCCGATAGCTTTTCATGCCTATTATTCGAGAGCTAGCAGCCAAAATGACTCGAAAGACGAGCTGATGGCTTGGCGCAAGCAGGCCAATAGTTACCCCCAGGTTAATTTTGCCGATGTCTTTGCCGTAGCGGAAGGGGGTAAACCGGTCGACCGCGTGCCAGCGATGTCTGGCAAGGTGGTGATCATCGGCTCTACCGCACCGAGCCTGCACGACATTCACCCCACGCCGCTGGCCGCCAACCACAGCGGCGTGGATGCACTGGCCACTGCGATTGACAACGCGCTGAACCAGCGCCATCTGTCGGAGCTGCCACGCTGGCTGCAAGCGGCGGTGGCGATTGCGATGTGCGTGGGGCTGGGCGTTTGGGTGCAATTCAAAAGTGTGGCATCGCTCGCGCCAGCCCTGTTTGCGCTGCCTGCTGCGCTCTTGGGTTTGAGTTATTTGAGCTTGAATGGCCTGCCGTTTTTTCTGGACTTGAACCTGTCTGCAGCCTTGGCGCTGGTGTTTTTGGCGCTGCTGCGGGTGTGGAGCATGCTTCGGCGCAGCCATTGGTGCGCGCTGCCGCGCGGCAGCTCGGGGCCGTTGCTCATCTGGCCCTGGATTCGCAAGGAGCCCTGGCTCGATGCGCCACTGGATCGCTTGATCGATGCGGTGCAGCGCCATGCGCCCGATTGCCGAATCGTTGTGGGCGATGCCACCGTGGTGTGGCCTGCCAAGCTGCGCTGGCCGGAGTTGGCGCGCTGCGTGGCGGTGGTTGGCCCGCAGGCCAGCCTGATGCAAGCGCGCGACAAACTAATGCCCACCCTGAACCGTCTTGCGCAGCGCAGCGGCGATTTGGTGCTGCTGGATAAATCGGCAGATCGTGAAAAAGTGGCGAACAGTGCGCTCTTGGCATGGTCAAAACTGCAAAATTCGGATACAAGTTCAGTGTGATGAAACCAACCCTAGAAAGCTCACTATGACGAAACGAATGCGTAGATTGTTGCTGGCGGGTTTGATGGGTTTATTGGGCTGGGCCGCTGTGGACAGCCCCGAAGCGCTGGCGCAAGGCCAAGCCGTTTTGACGACCCGCGCAACCGAACTGCGGGCCGACAAGCTCGCCTCAGCCCCCGTGGTGCAGGCGCTCGCAAGCGGCTCGGCGCTGCGCGTGATCAGCGTGGAGGGCGGTTGGGTGCTGGTTGAAGCGGGCGCGCCGCCTTACGTTTCTGGCTGGGTGCGCGCCAGTGCAGTCAACTTGCAAAGTGCGGCATCAGCCGTTTCCGGTTTGGCCAGTGGCCGCGAAGCCAGTGGCAACACCGCCTTGACGCTCGGGGTGCGCAGCTTGCCGACGCGGGTCAACCGCCATGCGCTGATCATCGGCATCAGCCGCTATGCCGATGCGGGCACGCCACCGCTGCCGGGCGCGCGGGTGGACAAACAGTCTGCCACGCAAATGGCGCAGGCCATGCAGGTACCGCAAAGCAATATCCATTATTTGCAGGATGCCGAG
>JANNFW010000112.1:0-1511 GCA_031380235.1 Rhodoferax sp.
TCCCGCACGCACGCACAACAGCCGAACACGCATCAATCACGCAATGCCCAAGGCATGGCAACTAGGAGCTTCTGTGGATTTTCTTAACTTACTGCAGTGGCCCGCCATGGCGATAACGCTTTTTGCGTCGTGGCTGGTTGCTTCTGATCAGGAGCAACGCCGCAACAAAGGCTTCTGGGTTTTTCTCCTCAGCAATGTGCTGTGGGCAGTGTGGGGCTGGCACACACAAGCCTGGGCGCTGATTTCATTGCAAGTCGGCCTCGCAGCCATGAACATCCGAGGCGCAGTGAAAACGGACTAGCCGAGTCGCAACAGTGAAAGTATTTTTTCACGTATCTGTAAGCGTCACCGTAAGCCTGTGTGATTGTCCGTAGGTGGCGTCTTACGTCACATCGGCGCCTGTTTGACGGCATGGCCGGGCGGTTGCGGAATTGCAATGTGGGGGGTGCCAAGCCTAAGCTCAAGCTCTCCAATTCGCTGAAAAGCAAATGGAATTTGATCGATAACTTACTTCACTTTAGGAGAGAAATTTATGAACTTCATCATCTGGCTGATCGTAGGCGGTGTCATTGGGTGGCTGGCAAGCATCGTCATGAAAACCGATGGCCAGCAGGGCATTATTTTGAACGTGGTCGTTGGCATCGTAGGTGCCATGCTGGGAGGCTGGCTGATTTCGCCGATGGTCGGCGCCGGCACCATCAACCAGGACAACTTCAGCTTGCCCGCCCTGCTCGTCTCGTTTGTCGGTGCGGCCATTCTTCTGGCCATCGTCAACCTGTTTCGCCGCGGCAGCGTCCGCTGATTCGGCACAACACAATTTTCTTAACACTTTAAGGAGCTTCACATGAACGCCAAAAATCTTGACACCAGCCTCGACTCGAACCTCAACATGAGTCGCGAAGGGTCTGCCAACTTAGATCCGATCTCTGGTACGCCCGGAGCGCACCCTATCGGAACCGGGATTGGTGCGGCCTTGGGCGGCGCAGCGGCCGGGGCAGCGACGGGAACAGTGGTTGGCCCGGTAGGCACCGTGATTGGCGCTGCCGTGGGCGCGATCATCGGTGGCCTGGCAGGCAAAAGCGTCGCCGAGTCGGTTGACCCAACGGTCGAGGCGAAGTATTGGCGCGACAACTATTCGAGCCGCCCTTACGTCGACAAGAACTCAAGCTTTGACGACTACGGCCCGGCCTACGGATACGGTGTCGATTCGTTTGGTAAACACAAAGGCCGCAGTTTTGACGAAGTCGAGCCGCATCTTTCCCGCGATTGGCACGCGTCGCGAGGCACGTCCAACCTGAGCTGGGACAAGGCCAAGAGTGCGAGCCGCGACGCGTGGAACAAGGTCAGCGATGCGACCGAACGCGCCATCCCTGGCGATTCGGATCGCGACGGCAAGTAACGCAATCGAACCCGCCCCAACCTAAATTGGGGCGGTGCTACGAACTGGGCCAGGTGCATGCCAAGAAGGCAAATCCTTCAAAGGCAAGCGCCTGTCCCGCCAAGCGCATTGC
>JANNFW010000157.1:0-2534 GCA_031380235.1 Rhodoferax sp.
CGCTGCGAATGCCCTTCCAGTAAAAGTTGGGCCGTTGCCGAAGTTGCCAATCTGGCAAGCGCAGCAGATGGCCCAATTTGCTGGCATCACCACGCAGGCGCGCCGTGAGCCAGTACGATTTAGAACGACCGTCGACCTGCACTGCGCCGCTCACCACCTGTTGCGTAAGCGCTGGTGACAGCAGCACCCGACTGCCATTGATGAAGCAGCCCTTTTGCGCCAGCCGCATGTGTTGGGCGATGAAATCACGCTCGGGTACGCAATCACCATCCAGCAAGATGATGTAGTCGCCTCGCGCCGCCTTCACGCCCCGGTTGCGCACACGCGAAGCGGTGAAGCCGACATCAGGATGCCAAACATGCGTGGCGCACAGTGCCTTGGCGGCACTGGCGTTGTGGATGGCTTGTTGGTGCGCTTCGGTGGAGCCGTCATCTGCCACCACCACGTCAAAATTTGAAACACTCTGGCGAGTCAACGCATCGAGCACGGCCACCAAGGCATCGCTGCGGTTGTAGGTGGTGATGACCAAGGATACTCTCGGGGATGGATTCATTTTGAACTAGACTACCTGCGGCTTCGCGACGTTTGAAGCCTATACGGCTCGCGAGCCGCCAGATACTACCACCCCGTACCACCTCGTACTACCCCCGATTTACGGCCCACTTCGAACTTCCATTTGCCCACCGTGAGCAAGATTTCCGTCTACATCATCGCCTACAACGAAGCTGAAAAAGTAGCTGCCACGATTGAAAGCGCGCTATGGGCGGATGAGGTGGTGCTGGTCGATTCTCACAGCACCGACGGCACACCGGACATCGCCACGCGCCTCGGTGCGCGCGTAGTGCAAGTGGAATTCAAAGGCTTTGGCGACCTGCGCAACCAGGCGCTGGCGGCCTGCACACACGAATGGATTTTCAGCCTGGATGCGGACGAGCGCTGCACGCCCGAAGCTCAAGCGGAGATTCGTTCGCTTACGAATAAACCAGATTCAGCAGATGCCGCGGACGCGTACTGGGTGCCCCGGCGCAACTACTTCATGGGGCGATGGATCAAGCACTCTGGCTGGTACCCCAATTTCCGGCAGCCCCAGCTCTTCAAAAAAGGCTGCATGCATTATGGTGACGAGGCCGTGCATGAGAGCTATGTTTTGAACACCGCCAAACCGCTGGGCACGCTGAAAAACGCGATATGGCAGTTCCCGTTCAAAAACATGAGCGAAGTGATGCACAAGGCGAACCGTTACTCCTCCTTGGGTGCTGAGCGCATCGCGCTAAAGAATGTCTCGATGGGAAGCGCGTTGACGCACGGCATCTGGGCCTTTGTGAAGCACTATGTTTTCAAGCTGGGCTTTCTGGACGGCTGGGCCGGGCTGGTGATTGCGGTTGGTAATTTTGAGGGCACGTTTTACCGCTACGTGAAGGCCATCGAAATTCAAAAAGGCGCGCTTTGGAAGATACCCTCGAAGCCACCCGCGCACAACGCAGACTCACCCGGCGGGTTGAAATGACCTCAGCCGTGCTTGCGCAAACCCCTCGCGAAGGCTGGAGCATTCGCCTGGTGGTCGCGTGCATGGTGGCTTTCTCGGTCAGTCTGCCGATGGCACCGATCAGCATTGCCAAGCTGCTACTGTTCGTTTTTGCACTCGGTTATTTAGGTCTTGCATACTGGCATGGGCAGGCCGAGCGACCGTTTGCCGGGCTCTGGACAGCGCCCGTCATCCTGGTCATTTGCGCCGCCTTTTCGCTCAGCCTTTTGTGGACAAGTGCCAGCTTGGCGGATGCCCTGAATGTCCTCGTCAAGCATTTCAAGCTACTGGAAATCTTGCTGCTGGCAACGCTGATACGAACTGCGCGCGATGCCCGTATCGCCATCAGTGCCTTCGCGCTGGGGCAGGCGATTTTTGTTTTGACAGCGTGGCTGCTGGTGGCAGGCGTGGCCTTGCCCTGGGCCAAGATGGGCCAAAACCCTTACGCCGTTTTCTCAAGCTACTTGGATCAGTCCATCATCTTCGCAAGCTCTGCATCCGTGATTTGGCATCTACACGCTGAACTGCGATGGCCACGCTGGCTGGCTGGTGTTTTTGCGGCTGCCGCGCTGACCATGGCTTTGCTGTTTTTAGAAGGACGCACCGGCTACATCGTTGCCCTGTCGATGATTGCGCTGATGGTGCTGTGGACAGTTCCCAAAAAATGGCGCTTGGCAGCGTTGTTGGTGGTGCCTACAGCGATGTTGGCTGGACTCTTTTTAAGCTCGGCGACTTTTGGTGGTCGCGTCGTAAAAATACTGGACGAAGGCAAAGCGTACGCTGCGATGCCAGATGCAAACACCTCGACCGGCTGGCGTTTGAACGCCTGGCACCGCTCGCTGCAAGCCATCGCTGAGCGCCCCCTCGTAGGCCATGGCGTGGGCAGCTTCACGGCCACCGTCAAGCGGCTTGAAGGCCCCACGGCGGACAAAACCTTTGGCACGGGCAACAGCAGCAATCCGCATCAGGAATTCTTGCTGTGGGGGGTTGAGCTGGGTGTGCTGGGGCC
>JANNFW010000306.1:0-7229 GCA_031380235.1 Rhodoferax sp.
CGAGCCAGCAGAGGCGTTGCACTCGGGTTAAGCACAAAAAAATCGGCTTCGCAACCAACTTGCAGATTGCCCACAGCGGGTTTGCCGCCCTTGCCATCCAACCCCAAAACTTGCGCTGCACCCGCCGTGTGCTGCCACCACAAATGCTGCGGACTCACCGATACGCCCGGCTTGGTTTGCCCTTCCCGCCCCACGTAGTAAGCCGCCAGCATGGTGTGAAACGGGCTGAACGAGGTGCCACCGCCCACGTCGCTGGCCAAGCCGTACTTGAAGCCGACTCGATCCGCGCCCGCATAGTCAAAAAATCCGCTGCCTAAGAACAGGTTGCTGGTTGGGCAGACCGCCGCCGCCGCACCCGTTTCGCGCATCAAAGCACGATCCGCATCGTCAAAATGAATGCAGTGCGCGTAGATGGCCCGCTCTCTCATCAAACCGAAATCGGCATAGGTTTACAAATAGGAGCGTGACTTGGGGAACAACTCACGCGCCCACTTGATTTCGTCTTTGTTTTCTGCCACGTGCGACTGAATCCACACGTCGGCATACTTTGCCGCCAGCTCGCCCGCACCGCGCAATTGCGCATCGGTGCACCCTGGTGCCCAGCGCGGCGTGATGGCATAGCCCATGCGATTTTTACCATGCCACTTTTGGATCAAAGCCTCAGTGTCGATCAGGCTTTGCTCCGTCTGATCGCGCACGCCCTCGGGGCAATGGCGGTCTTGCAGGCACTTGCCCGTGATCAAGCGCATGCCCGCCCCGCGCGCCTGCGCGAAGAGCGCGTTGACCGATGGCACATGCGATGTGGCAAACGCCAGCGCCGTGGTCACACCGTTGCGCAAAAGCTCGGCGATGTAAAACTCGGCTGCTTGGGTGCTGTAGGCCTCTGACGAAAAACGCGCCTCCTCAGGGAAAGTATAGTTTTCAAGCCAGGGCAGCAGGCCCGCTGCGGGCGAGCCAATGATGTCCGTCTGCGGGAAGTGCGAGTGCAGGTCGATAAATCCAGGGGCGATGATGCGGCCTGAAAGGTGTTCGGTTTCGATGTTCGGATAGCTTTGAACGACGTCGCGATAAGGCCCCACTGCATGTACCGTCTCAACGCCATTGGGGCCAGGCCCTGCGACCAGCAGGCCGTCTTCTTCATAAATTGCGGAGTTTTGTGGCGGTGCAAAAGGGTCAAATCGAAGAATCGTGGCGCGGTAAGCTTTCATGTCGGTAAGGTTACCGCATATCAATGCTGTTTTTACTTCGCGAGCTTACCTTGCACGCCTTCCACCAGCCAGTTCATGCCAAGTATTTCACGGTCTGCCAGCGTGCCGCCCGATGTAATCACGGTGTTGCCGTCGTTGTCTTTAACGGCAACGCTCGAAGCAGCAAACGGCTTCAAGCGGCCACTGGCAATGTCTTTTTGCCGCGCCAGCACCTCTTGTTGAACCGCTGGCGGCAGCTTGGGGCCAAAAGCATCCACCTTGACCATGCCTTGCGCGACGCCGTCCCACACATTGCCACTCTTCCAAGTGCCATCGAGTACGGCACGCGCACGCTCGGTGTAGTAGCGGCCCCACTCGTGCGTTACCGCCAAAAGCTGCGCATCCGGGGCGACACGGCGCATGTCGGAATGGTAGGCAATGGCCATCTTGCCCCGCTCCTGGGCGGCGACCATCACCGCGTTGGAGCCCGTGTGAAAGGCGATGACATCCACGTTTTGATTGAACAATGTCATCGCCGCATCGCGCTCGCGCAAGGGGTCAAACCAAGCGTTGAGCCACACTACTTTCACCATGGCTTTGGGGTTGACCGAACGCATGCCCAACGTGAAGGCATTGATGCCCTGCAACACTTCAGGAATCGGAAAGCCCGCCACGTAGCCCGCGATATCGGTCTGCGTCATACGGCCCGCCGCTATGCCCGCCAAATAGCGGCCCTCGTAATAGCGCGCATTGGCAGCGGCCACATTGGGTGTGGTTTTGTAGCCGGTGATCGATTCAAACTTTACATCAGGAAAGTCCTTGGCAACTTTAAGTGTCGGCTCCATGTAGCCAAAGCTGGGCGTAAAAATCAGCTTGTGCCCCGTGGCCGCCAAGTCGCGGATCACGCGCTCAGCATCCGGGCCTTCTGCCACGTTTTCCACAAAGGTGGTCTTGACACGGTCGCCCAAGGCCGCTTCAACCGCCTTGCGACCCTCGTCGTGCTGGCGTACCCAGCCTGCATCGGTGAGCGGCGCGACGTAGACAAAGCCGATTTTGAGCGGCTCTTTTAGGGCCGAGTTGCGGGCTGAGTTGGTTTGTGAAAAAACGGGAAAACAACAACAGGCGGCCACGAGGGTGGCTGCGAGGTTTTTGTACATGGTAGTCCTCTACATGACTCTGAATTACAAAAGGCAATGCCCGTCAGAGCGGCGGGCATTGGCTTAATTTTACCTGAGTGCGCGTCCGCGGCGCAGACGATGTTATGGTTTAGTGAAAGCTCTCAAACACGTGATTCAAGCGGTCAATGTAGTTGCGTCGAAGGCTGGCATCGATGAAGCTGGCTTCAAAACTGTTGTGCGCCAGTGTGTAGGCATGCTGCGCACTAAGGCCCAATGCCGCGAAGGTCTGCGTGAAGTTTTCATTGATGTAGCCACCGAAATACGCCGGGTCGTCCGAGTTCACCGTCGCCGCAATGCCCGCGTCCAGCATCAGGCCCAGATTGTGATCGGCGAGGGTTTTGAACACACACAGCTTCATATTCGATAGCGGGCACACGGTCAAGGGAATTTTGTCTTTGGCTAAGCGCTGCATTAACGCGGCATCACCAAAGGCTTGCACGCCGTGGTCAATGCGCTCTACTTTCAGCGCATCCAGTGCGCCCCAGATGTAGGCAGGTGGGCCTTCCTCGCCCGCGTGGGCAACCAGCCTGAAGCCAAGCTCACGTGCGCGCGCGAACACTTTGCTGAATTTCTCAGGTGGATTGCCCAGTTCGCCAGAGGCCAAGCCTACGCCCACAATCTTGTCGCGAAAGGGCATTGCCTGCTCCAGCGATTCAAAAGCTTCCTGCTCGCTTAAGTGCCGCAAAAAACACAGGATGAGTGAGGCCGTCATGCCCAACTGCGCCTTGGCATCCACACATGCGCGATGCAGGCCGTTGATGACGACATCGGCGCTCAAGCCATGCCCGGTATGCGTTTGCGTGTCGAAAAAAATCTCGGTGTGGACGACGTTGTCTGCCGCTGCGCGCTGCAAATAGGCCAGCGTCATGTCGTAGAAATCCTGCTCGGTCTTCAACACCATCGTGCCAGCGTGGTAGATGTCCAAAAAGCTTTGCAGGTTATTGAACTGGTAGGCGTTGCGCAAACTTGCGACATCCGGGTAAGCCAACGTCACGCCATTGCGCTTCGCCATGGCGAAAATCAGCTCAGGCTCCAGCGAGCCTTCGATATGCATGTGCAGCTCGGCCTTGGGCATCGCGCGCAAGAGGTCGGGCAAGCGGTCCGCCGACACGGGTTTGACTTTGATGGCAGGTGAATTCATCAGCACACTCCAAAGGTGATTCCGACATTTTTCAATTGACGGCGGTACAGCGATGATGCCTTGTCTGCCGTGGTGTGCAACTCGGCGCGCAAATCAAGCGGAAGCTGTTTAGGGGATTGCGATTCGAGGATGGGCTTGTCTTGCAGAAAGATGGTGTCTTGAAAGGCGCGCAGCTTGTTGTCGCTGGACGCAAAGTCCGCCACCGCCAGCCGAAACCACACACGGCTGGTCTCCGGCGTGAGCGGGCAAATAAACAGCGCGATGGATTCGTGAAAGCTGTTTTGCGGAGAGCTTTGCGCTTCAGGCATCTTGGTTAACACTGCGCAAAAAGGTGCGGTGACTTCATACGTGTATTCCACCAGCGTGGGGGCATTCGCGTTTGCACTCGACTGCGGCTGCCACGCTTTGCATTGGGTGGCAAGCAGACCATTCGGTGTGCTCTGAACTTGATAGTCCGCAATCGCCGTCGTGTCGCGCGCACCCAGCCAGCCTTCGTGCACGAAGCCGAAATGTGCCATGTCCAGAAAATTCTCAACGATGCGCGGCGCGCTGGTGGCTACGTCGTAGGGGCCACAGTTGAGTTTGCGAAGTTGTGAATCCGCCTCTGCGGGGAACGTTGGCAGAGCGGCTTCATTCGCATCTTTATCGAGCTTGACCCACACCAGCCCATAGGCCTCGCACGCCAGGTGCGTTCGCGCGCAGTGCGAGGGCGGTGGTGTGAACGCGGGCAGCGCGGGCACATGCACGCAACGCCCCGAGGCCTGGAACTGCCAGCCGTGGTACGGACATTCCAACACGCCATCCTGAACACGGCCCAGCGAAAGCTTGGCTCCCCGGTGCGGGCATTGATCCGCCCAAGCGTGCACCTGGCTCGAAGCATCGCGCCAAAGTACCAGCGGTTGGCCCAGCACAGTGACGGCCAGCGGCTGATGTGCCACATCCTGAATCAACGCGACGGGGTGCCAGTGGGTTGTTTCGATCATTCAATCAGTTCTAAAAGCAAAAAGCTGCCCTGAAGCAGCTTTTTGCGGTTTGCACAGGTGAGCCTTTGCGCTTACTTCTTGTCGCCGCCCGGCACTTTGCCTTCAACGCCTTTGACGTAGGTGTTCATGCCGCTTAAGTACTTATCGTCACCTACCGCATCTTTGGCAACCATGGGCTTGCCCGTGTTGTCCATGATGGGGCCTTTCCAGATGTTGTAAGAACCATCAGCGAGGCCTTTCTTAACTTCGGCAACCTTGGCTTGGGTGTCGGCAGGCACATCGGCTGCGACGGAGACGATGTCAATCGCGCCTTCCTTCACACCCCACCAAATGCCGCCGCCGCCTTTCCACGTTCCGTCCAGCGCTTCTTTGGTGGCCTTGACGTAGTAAGGGCCCCAATTGATGATGGCCGATGCCAAATGGGCTTTGGGGCCGTAGGAGGTCATGTCGGAATCCCAACCGAAGGCGCGCTTGCCTTTGGCCTCGGCCGTTTTCAGCACAGCAGGAGAGTCGGTGTTTTGGAACAGCACGTCAGCGCCACCGTTGATCAAAGCAGTTGCCGCTTCGGTTTCTTTCGGAGGGTCAAACCAGCCGTTCACCCACACCACCTTGGTCTTGATCTTTGGATTGGTGGACTGCGCGCCCAGGGTGAAGGCGTTGATGTTGCGAATCACCTCAGGAATTGGGATCGATGCCACGATGCCCAAGGTGTTGCTCTTGGTCATCTTGCCCGCGATGATGCCGGCCATGTAGGCACCTTCGTAGGTGCGGCTGTCGTAGGTGCGCATGTTGTCGGCCTGCTTGAAGCCGGTGGCATGCTCAAACTTCACGTCCTTGAAGTCAGGGGCCACTTTCAGCATGGGCTCCATGTAGCCAAACGTGGTGCCAAAAATCAGCTTGTTGCCTTGGCTGGCCATATCGCGCAGCACGCGCTCGGCATCGGCGGACTCGGGCACGTTCTCAACGAATGAGGTCTTGACCTTGTCGCCAAATTCTTTCTCAATGGCTTTGCGCGCGTTGTCGTGCGCAAACGTCCAGCCGCCGTCGCCCACTGGGCCAACGTAAGCAAAGGCGATTTTGAGCGGCTCCGGCTTAGGCGGTGGAGGCGGTGCAGCGGGAGCGGAGGCAACTGGTGCAGGCGCAGGGGCCGGTTTTGGCTCCTCTTTCTTGCCGCAAGCGACCAACGCGGCGCTGGCCACAACGCTAAGCGCTGCCAATTTGACGAGTGAACGTTTCTGCAAGTCTGTCATCGGGTTTCCTTTGATTGAAGTTGGGAGACAAAAACTGTTTAGCCCTCAATTATGGACGGGCGATTAACTGCCGGGATAGAAGGGTTTACCAATGCTCGCAGGCATGTTGATTTTGATCCATTGCGGGTTTCGCGAAATCAGCGCCAGCACCACAATGGTGGCAAGGTAGGGCAGCATCGTCAAGAACTGGCTGGGGATATCAACCCCCGTGCCCTGCAGGTGGAATTGCAACATCGTGACGCCTCCAAATAAATAAGCACCAAGCAATACCCGTGCCGGGCGCCAAGTGGCAAACGTCGTCAGCGCCAGCGCGATCCAGCCTTTGCCTGCGACCATACCTTCGACCCACAAAGGCGTGTAAATGACCGAGATGTAAGCGCCCGCCAACCCGCATAACGCGCCGCCCGCCACCACGGCCAGCAAGCGGATGCGGCGCACCGGGTAGCCCAGGGCATGTGCGGATTCTGGGCTTTCGCCCACGCTGCGCAGCACCAAACCGCTGCGGGTGCGGTACAAAAACCAAATCAGGCCGACCGTCAACGCGACAGCAAAGTAAACCAGAGGGTGATGGCGAAACAGGGCCGGGCCAATCAAAGGTATGTCGGCCAGAACCGGAATCGCAAAACTTGTTCGCTCAGGAATCTTGGCCTGCACAAAAGCGGTGCCTGCAAACGCCGAAAAGCCCGTGCCAAACAGCGTCAACGCCAAACCTGTGGCGTATTGGTTGGTGTTGAGCCAAATCACCAGCACCCCAAAAATCACCGCCAGCAACGCGCCGGCGCCCATGCCTGCGGCAAAGCCCAACCAGTCGTTGCCCGTGTAAACCACGGTGGCAAACCCGGCGATGGCGGCGCACAGCATCATGCCCTCCGCCCCCAAGTTGACGATACCGACTTTTTCATTGATCAGCAAACCCAGCGAAGCCAATGCCAGCACGGTGCCCGCATTCAGTGTGGCGGCGATCAGCAGTGCGTAGGATTCCATCAGGCAGCCCTCCTGAACACCAGTTTGTAGTTAATGAGGGTGTCGCACGCCAACAAACTGAACAGTAGCAAGCCCTGAAACACGCCTGTGAGCGATTTGGTCAAGCCAAGTCGCGATTGCGCCATCTCACCGCCAATGTAGAACATGCTCATCAGCAAGGCTGAGAACACCATCCCCACCGGGTGCAGCCGCCCGACAAAGGCGACGATGATGGCGGCAAAACCATAGCCTGCAGGCACGTAAATGGTGAGCTGGCCAATCGGCCCGGCCACCTCCAGCGCACCCGCCAGGCCCGCCGCGCCACCAGAAATGAGCAGGGCCATCCACAGCGCCTTGCGTGAAGAAAACCCCGCGTAACGCGCCGCAGCCGGGGCCAGGCCACCCACCTGCTGTGCAAAACCAGCCCGCGTGCGAAACAGAAACACCCACACCACCACCACGCCCAACACCGCCAACAGCGCCCCAATGCTGACCCGGGAGCCGCTGAACAGCCGGGGGATGCGAGT
>JANNFW010000370.1:0-7092 GCA_031380235.1 Rhodoferax sp.
CCATCAAAACCGTTTCGCGCTCCACTGCGCCCTGACACCGATCCGCTAAACCATCCGCTTAACCATACGCTTACCCCAAGGAAAAACCATGTCGATCAATGCCTACCCACAAGCTACACAGGTTATCCAGATCTTGCCTACACCCCCACCCAGTACGCCGGGCGTTGCGTCTGTTGCGTCTCTTAAAACCACCTGTTCGGCCTGCCACTTGCGCGAGCTTTGCCTGCCGTGCGGCATGACGGGTGTCGAGGTCGAGCGGCTTGACGACATGATGTTTGGCAGGCGGCGCATCAAAGCCGGGGAAACGCTGTACAGCCAAGGCGATCCATTTCAGTTCGTCTATGCGGTGCGGCGCGGCACCCTGAAGTCGTCCCTGACGCTGGCCGACGGACGCGAGCAGGTCAGCGGTTTTCACCTGACGGGGGAACAGCTCGGGCTTGATGGTGTGGCGTTGGGCACCCACGGCACCACCGCCGTGGCGCTGGAAGATACCGAGGTGTGCGCCATTCCCTACGCGCACCTGGCGAATGTGATCGTGGCCGGCAGCACCACGGAGCACTTGATCAGCCGCCTGATGAGCCGCGAGATTGTGCGCGAGCACAGCCTGATGATGCTGCTGGGCAGCATGAACGCGGAGGAGCGGTTGGCGACGTTTTTGCTGAACCTGGCGGGTCGGCTGAAGGCACGCGGTTACTCGGCCAGCGAGTTTCACCTGCGTATGACTCGTGCGGAAATCGGCAGCCACCTCGGGCTGAAGCTCGAAACCGTCAGTCGCACATTTTCGGCGTTTCAAAGACAAGGTCTGCTCGAAGTGGACAAACGCCACATCCGCATCATTGATGTTGATGGACTGAATCACGCTCTTGAAGTGCGCATGCACTGAAGACCGTTCCGCCATGAAGTACAAGGACTACTACGCCGCGCTGGGTGTTCCGCGCGATGCCGACCTTGAACAGATCAAGAAGGCCTACCGCAAGCTGGCGCGACAGCATCACCCTGACATGTCCAAAGCCCCCGAGGCTGAGGCGCGGTTCAAGGAAGCGGCGGAGGCTTACGCCACGCTCAAAGACCCAGAAAAACGCGCGGTCTACGACGAGATGGGGCGCCACCCCGCCGGGGAGGAGTTTGCGCCACCGCCCCAATGGCAATACGAGAGTTCAAACCAGGGCAATGGGATGGACGACCTTGATCTGGCTGATTTTCTGGCTGCGCTGGGCCGCGGGCAAGGCCGTGCATCTCGCACCCGCGAAGCGATGCCAGGACGCGACTTCGAGACCAGCGTGCGCATCAGTTTGGAGGATGCGCACCGGGGCACCACCGTCAATCTGGATCTGAAAGACGGCGGCGGCGAGCGTACGCTGCAAATCACGATTCCCGCAGGTGTGACGGACGGCCAAAAACTCCGGTTGCGCGGCAAAGGTGGCAAAGGGCTTGGCGGTGGCGCTGATGGTGACATCTATCTGCATATTGCACTGGCATCCCATCCAGTTTTTCGGGCCGATCACCATGATCTGTACTTTGATCTGGCACTCACTCCGTGGGAAGCCGCGCTGGGAGCTGAGATTGAAGTGGCCACGCTGGATCAACCGGTGCTTCTCACCGTGCCGCCTCTCACGCGCTCCGGTCGCAAGCTGCGTTTGCGGGCGCGCGGACTGAGTAACGGCAAGGATGGCCGAGGCGATTTGTATGCCGTTGTTCATATCGACATGCCGACAACGCTCTCGTCACGTGAGCGGGAACTCTACCAAGAACTGGCGCGCGCATCGAGTTTCAACCCGCGTGCTGCGCTGCCCAAGGAGCAAAACCATGAACCCACAAAACCCTGAATGGACCTGGCTGGATACGCGTGAAACCGTGACGGTGTCAGAGCTTTCCGAAGTGTGCGGCTTGACTGCTGCTGAACTCGATGAGTTGGTGGACTACGGCGCGCTTTCGCCGGTGGTGATGGATCAGGAGATTCATGTGTTCAGCGCCTCGTGGGTATCACCGCTGCGCACCGCCAGCAAACTTCGTCGTGATTACGACCTGGAGCTGTTCAGCGTCGCGATGTTGGTGGGCTACCTGAGCCGTATCGAAACGCTGGAGCGGGAACTGCAGGCCGTGCGAGCGCAGCAACCGGACATGCGAGGCCACTCAAATGACTGAAGCCATGATTTCACCGCAGCAATGAAGCGCCTGCACCCTCGCCCGCCGGCTGGAATGGACCCAGTGGATTGGTCTGTTTTTCAACTCTGTCAACCCTCGCCTGCCCTGAATAGTTGCGGAACAGCACCACGTCGTCACTGACGACGATTAGGGCCTCAAACCGCCAGCCCGTTATATTGGTCGTGCGGCTCACGTTGAAAAAATCCATCCAAAAGTTGCCCTCACGTTTGCGATCTTCCCGTTCAAAACGAAATAGGTAGCCACGACACGTGGTCTGAATATCAATGCACTGGCGTGTGCCTGAATCCAGCATGCTGATGGGTACGCTGGGATGGGGCGTGAGCCGCACCACAATCTCGGGATAGGGAACCAGGGTGACGTTCTGACCATTGCGAACGTCAAAACCCATAGCGTCGAGCGTCTCGGTTTTCGTCTTCAACGGAATGATGCGCTCGGCGGCGACGCGTGCTTCTTCAAAACTCTTGAAGCCGACACCCACTGAGCTACTGCCCCGTGGCAGCAATGAGGCGCAGGCCGAGACGAGCACGACTGTCATGAAAACCAGCAAGAATCGAAAACGCATCACGTTATTTTCTCCTGATCCAGAACCGCGCACCTTGATCTTAATCAACCACAGATGTCTGTCACTTGACGCAAGTCAAAGACCCAACCCCACATGTCGGCCACACTTTACAGACTTCAACTTCTCTATTCGGAGGTTTAACATGTACAAGCGAATAATCGTTCCCGTAGACGGCAGCACGACATCAAACAGGGCCTTGACCTCAGCACTGCAACTAGCCCGCGAAACTGGTGCCCAGGTGCGGCTTCTGTACGTGGTGGAGGAGCTGGCCTATCTTAGCGGCTACGACCAGTTTGCGGCGTATCCGGGTGATCTTACGGCGATAGTTCGTGAATCAGGTAAAAAGGTATTGGACGACAGCATGGCGATCGCTGCAGCCGCTGGCGTGCAGGCAGACCATGTCTTGGTGGACACCTTCACGCAGCGGCTAGGCGATGTCGTTGCTGACGCAGCCAAAGCGTGGAATGCCGACCTGGTCGTCGTTGGCACACATGGCCGCCGTGGTATCGGGCGTGTGCTGATGGGCAGCGGCGCAGAGGAGATCGTCCGTCTGGCACCCGTTCCTGTTCTTGTCATTCGTGCACGCGACGCGGTGAGCCAGCCATGAGCGACGCCATTGTTCCCGTTCGACTGCGACAACTTGAAGACTTCCAGTTCGAAATCAATTTTGGTGGCGAAGTACCGCTTCTCGTAGGCGATGAACCGCCGCCCCTGGGAAACGGCAAAGGCCCCTCTCCTATTCAGCTTCTGTCTGCATCTGTAGGAAATTGCCTTTCGGATTCGTTGCTGTTTGCGCTGCGCAAGTTCAAGCAATCACCAGAGCCTATGCACTGCGACGTTTTCGCGGAGGTAGGACGCAACGCAGAGTCTCGCCTGCGTGTATTGGGCATCAGAGCGGTTCTGACGCTGGGTGTGCCCGCAGCATCGTTGGTGAATCTGAGTCGTGCGCTTGAACAGTTCGAATCATTCTGCACAGTGACGCAAAGTGTCAGCCTAGGCATCCCGGTCACAGTGGAAGTATTCGACGCACTTGGCGCGCGTTTAAAGTAACAGTGAGGTCGAAATGTCAATCAAGACAAAATTTGTTCCCAAGGCGATTTCTCTGTTCATTGGTACATGCTCAGGGTTGAATGTACTTGCGGCAGACCCGTTCACGGATGCCATGCAGGAAGCGTATGCGCCCTATCGCATTGCGCTTTTTCAAACAAACAGCAAGCTCCAACCGGAGTCACAACGCGCTGTCCAACAGGCACAACAGGCTTGGAGCGGGGTAGTGGCCAAGTTCTCAGCCAATCCGCCAGCGCCCTATGACCGTGACACATCCTTCGTCAAGTCTCTTGATCAAGTTGCCAAAGTCTACTCATTGGCGACAGAGCAGGTTGCAGGAAATCAGCTCAGCGCTGCGCACGAAACACTGGAGGCGGCCCGCGACATCATGGCTGAACTGCGGCGCCGTAACCAGATCGTCGTCTTCAGCGACCACATGAATTCCTACCACGCCGAGATGGAGAGGGTTCTCATAGAAGGTCCCAAACTACTGCCCCAACCCAATGGCGTTCAGCGGTTGACAGAAATGTTGGGGGTGTTGGACTACCTTGCCACGCGTCTTGCCAAAGAAGCATCCGCCAAACTCGCCAACGACAATGAGTTTGCAAGCTTGGTAAAGGCGATTGAGCAGTCCGTCATTGATCTGAGGGCTGCGCTGCTGACCCAAGACGCAGTGCGAATCAGCGCTGCCATTGGAAAAATCAAACAGCCGTACAGCAAGCTCTTCCTTAAATTTGGATAGAAGTGTTTGACAGACCGCAGACTGGCGCAGGTGACCGCCGGGTCAGGTGCGCCGAGCGTTGGCTTGCACCCAGCGCACAATGTCCGCACTGCCCATCGCGCCGCTTTGGCGAGCCACTTCTTTACCGTCAACAAACAGCACCATCGTGGGAATACTGCGGATGTTGAACCGCGCGGATGGCCCAGGCACCGCTTCGGTATCGAGTTTCGCAAACCGAACCTGTGGCTCCAACTGCGCTGCTGCTTGTTCATAGGCCGGTGCCATCATGCGGCAAGGGCCGCACCAAGGTGCCCAGAAGTCCACAACCACAGGAATCTGATTGCGGTTGACGTGTTTGTCAAATGAAGCCTCGTCCAGCGCGACGGGGTGCGCGTCAAACAGCGGCCGCTTGCATTGCCCGCAGGTTGGGGCACTCGCGAATTGATCGGAGCCAACCCGGTTGGTGGTATTGCAGTGTGGGCAAACGACGTGAAGAGGAGTGTCCATGGGTTGAATATGAGGGATGCAGTAAGTTTTTTGAGTTTCGGTGATCGCCCAGACCTCGACTTGATCATCATCAAACCTCAGCAAGAAAAAGTCGCTTAGGCTGTGCCTGTTCAATACTGAACCAAGGAGACAGGCCATGTGGGATGCCATCGTAATCGGCTCTGGAATTGGTGGCTTAACCGCGGCCGCTGCATTGGCCAAGCGAGAAAAGCGGGTGCTCGTACTAGAACAGCACAAAGTTGCTGGCGGACTGACACAAACCTTCAAGCGCCATGGGTGGACTTTCGCGCCGGGCGTGCATTACATCGGCGGTGTTGGCCCTCAACCAGGGGTCGAAGGGCAGTTTGGGCGGCTGCTGACTTGGTTGACGGACGGCGCATTGCAGTTTGAACCCAGTGCCAACCCCTACGACATTGTTCATCTGCCTGGATTTGAGTTCGGAATCCAGCACCCCGAGAGCGCCTTTCGCGAGGCGCTTTACGAACGATTTCCCACCCAGTATGCAGCCATCGACCACTGGTTTTCTGCCTGCGAAGCCGCACGAACCAGTGCAAACGCCCTGTTTGCACTTCACAGCATGCCCGCTTGGCTCGGCTGGGGCTTGCGCCTGTGGCGCGGGTTCGCAGACCAGCACTGGTCGTCACACACACTGGCTGATGAGTTGGCCAAGATTGACGACATCAGATTGCAAGCCATCTTGGGTGGGCGCTGGTTGGACTACGGCGCGCCCCCGAGCCAAGCCCCATTTGCCGAGCATGCGCTCGTCACCAGTTCATTCAATGGCGGCAGCTATTACCCAGTGGGCGGGCCAGCACGGTTTGCGCAGACTTTGATACCGGTGATTGAAGCCGCCGGAGGTGAAGTGCGCCTGGGCGCTGACGCCAAGCGAATCCTCACGCAGGAGGGTCGCGTCTGTGGTGTTGGATTTGACGTGTTTGGTGTCCGCGCGCAGGAGCAGGCGCAGCACGTCATATCCGCCATGGGTGTGGCCAATACGGTTGCCTGTTTGAGCCCAGAGGATGCGCCTGCCTGGCAAGACGCAGTCGGCACCATGACACCGGGCCTGGCTTGCGTGTCATTGTTCATTGGATTGGAAGGAGACATTGCCCACGCAGGTGGCAGCAGCGCCAACCACTGGATTTTCAACAGCCACGAGATCGGCGCACTTTGGGGCAACCCAACAGAGCAAGACGCACCAGGAATATTCGTGTCTTTTCCATCGCAGAAGAACTTGAGCAACCCTGCCAATGCCCTCAAGCCGACCGCAGAGGTCGTAGTTGTCATGGATACCGCAGTATTCGCACCCTGGCTGGTGTTCCCCGACAGCGAGCGTCCGGCGGGCTACCTTGCGCTCAAGGAACAAATCAAAACACGGCTGTTGCGCCAGTTCCTGCGGCACTTCCCAAAAATGGAACCTATGGTGCGTTTTCATGAACTGTCCACACCACTCACACAGCGCCGCTACGTGCGTTCGCCCGATGGCGCGATGTATGGCGTAGAGATGACGGCCGAGCGCTTGACCAATCCAGCCCTGCACGTGCGCACGCCGCTGCCTGGCCTGCTGCTGGCCGGGCAGGATGTCACCAGCCCTGGTGTGGCGGGTGCATTCATGGGCGGGTTGATGGCCGCTGCCAGCTTGGAGCCGACTCTTTGGGGACAACTACGGCAATAAGTGCGGGCGCGGACTCTGACGGCGCATCCAGATGGAATCAAGTTTTTCAATCCCACCATGAACCCCTCCACTCGGTGAGGGTGTTGTCAAATTTTTCCACGGCAAAGCCTTTTATTGAAGTTGAGTGCGAACAGGCTTCATTGTGGGAGGCGCAAACACATGGCAGTTTGATTTAAGTCAAGCGCAGGCCATGGTCAGTGATACTATATTAATAGCAAACTATCTATATTATCCGAGAGCCAAGAGGCGATTTGTTTCAGATTTCTATTCAAACGACATAGTTTCGAGAAAATTCACCACATTTGTAGTAAATTACATCAATTTTCACCAAAACTGCATCGACCAACTCCTTCGGGTCGGTCTGCCCAGTTGGCTATGTCTCAGGCGGTTTTAAACATCACTGACTTGATATTCGTC
>JANNFW010000323.1:0-1815 GCA_031380235.1 Rhodoferax sp.
TTGATCGGCAGGTTTTGCACGGCCAGTGCAATGGATGAGCCGTCAATCGTCAAGCTGCTGGGAATTGACACGCCTGCAACTGCGGGCAACACGGGCTTGGGCGCTTGTGCAAACGCCGCGTTGAACTGCGCGCTGTTGATCGCTGTAGAGCCCTTCACCGGTAGCTTCAGCGCAAACTCGCCTTCTTCGGGAATACATTCTTTGCGGCACACCAGCCAGGTTGCTTTGAGCTTGATGTCAATATCGCTTGCGAGCAACGAAGGTTTGAATTCCGGGCTGATGGTCAGCGGCACCGGCAGCAGCACTGTGCCTTCATAGCCGTAGTTCGCCAGGTTGCCGATGGGAATCTTTTTGGGCGTGGGCCAGGCGATCTCGCCCGCTGTCACGCCCGCAGGCAGCGTCCAGTTGAGCACCGTGGGCAAGCCCGAGTCGCCCGCGTTCTTCCAATACGTGTGCCACTCGGGCTTGTGGATGATCTGCAGGCCCACCCACACCGTTTTGCCGGCATCCGCCCCATCTGGCGCGTGGGCCATCAGTTCGGCTTGAACTTGCTCGGTCTTGACAACGTTTTTGGGCGTGCTTTGGGCAATCGCCGGTGTCATCAGCGCGCCACTGGTTGCCAAAAACACGGCGATGAGAGCCACAAAACGGGTGGGAAAGAATGTCATGGCGAAGGCAGCGGATTTATCCAAGGTACGGGTTTGATGGAGTGCTCAACCGCTTGGTAAGTTCCACGCGCAGTACCTTACGGGCGGCGCCCTCGATATCAGTGGCAAGTCTGACCTGCGTCCGATCTGCGCCTGACTAGGCTGGATTGTCGTTTGCCACAAACTCCAGCTTGACCGACCCATACACCGCCTGCGCAACCTTCACCAGGGATTGGACTGACAGGTTCACGCTGCCGCTGAACAGCCGCGTGACATAGGCTGGCGTGGTGCCCAAGCGCTGCGCCAGATCGGCATTGCTCATGTTGAGGTCGAGCATGCGCAGATTGGCTTGCAGAAGGAACGACACGGCCAGATGCTCAGCCTGGCCTTCAGGCAGGGTGGCCAGGCGTTGAGCCAGGGCGTTGATGGATTTGGTGCTCATCGGGTGGATCTCCTTAGGTAAGTTATAGATCAAAGGGTTTTGATTGAAAATTTAACCGCAAAGTTAATTTTAATCGAAAATTCGGAAAAAATTAACCTGAGGGTTAATTTAACGATCAGAAATCGCGAAAAGAGTCAAATTATGAACAAAATAGGCTTCTAGCTCTCGAATAACATGCACAAGCAGCTATTTATTTAGCAGTGAATAGAGAGCCTATTCCACAGCGTTCGATAATTCAACCATGCACGCTGCACACCCGTTCAACCCTTCAGCCGTCGCATCAACCATCATCGTTGCCACGCTGAACGCCAAATACATCCACGCCTCGCTGGGCTTGCGCTATCTGCTGGCTAACATGGGTGAGTTGAAGCCGCAAACGGCGTTGCGCGAGTTCACCATCGCCCGCAAACCGCAAGACATCGTGGATGAACTGCTGGCGCTATCGCCACGCGTCGTCGGTTTTGGCGTGTACATCTGGAACGTGACGCAGACGTGTGAGGTTGTTAGGCTGCTGAAAGTGGCACGAGCAGACATCAAGATCATCCTGGGCGGCCCGGAGGTCAGCCATGAGGTGGATCAGCAAACCATCGTGCAATTGGCGGATCACGTCATCACCGGCTGGGGCGATGTGAGCTTTCCCAAGCTGTGCCGCGCGCTCTTGAACGGCCCGCAGCCGTTGATGAAAATCATCGCGGGCGAGCAACCGCCGCTGGCGCAAATCACGCT
>JANNFW010000376.1:0-3903 GCA_031380235.1 Rhodoferax sp.
ATCCGCCTTCAACCGCCGCATCACCCCACTGACCCCGATGCAGCTCAATGGCGTGGCGCGTGGCAATGCACTGATGAAGACCAAGTTCTCTGTAGCGGGCACCGATTGCCGTGGCACCATCAACAACTGCGGCACCGGCTACACGCCGTGGGGCACGTTTTTGACTGGTGAAGAGAACTGGGCGGGCTACTTCACGCGCGGTGCGACTGACGACGCTGCCCGTGGCGGTGCAACAGCCAAGAGCGTTGTTACACTGAATCGCTATGGTCGCACTCAAGGTGCTGCCAGCCGCCACGGCTGGGAAACCGCCGGCCCGGCTGACAAATACGCGCGTTGGGTGATCGGCCAGACTGGCACCTCCGCCGACGGCAGCGACGACTACCGCAACGAGCTCAATACCTACGGCTATATGGTGGAGATCGACCCCTACGACAAAAACGTCGCCATTCGCAAGCGCACCAGCCTGGGCCGCTTTGCGCATGAGAGCGGCGTGTTTGGCAGAGCCACTGAGGGCAAGCCGCTGGCCGTGTACATGGGCGACGACTCGCGCGGCGAGTACGTTTACAAGTTCGTATCGACCGCCAATTGGTCGGCGGCAGACGCAACGCCTGCTAACCGCATTACTACGGGCGACAAGTACCTTGACGACGGCAAGCTTTACGTGGCCAAGTACAACGCCGACGGCACAGGCCAGTGGATTGAACTGAGCCTGAGTAACGCGGTCGTTGCGGCGGCTACCAACTACAAATTTGCCGACAATGGCGACGTGGCGATGAACAGCCGCCTGGCCGCTGATGCGGTGGGTGCGACGCGCATGGATCGCCCGGAATGGTCTGCCGTCGACCCCACCAGCGGCGAAATCTATTACACGCTGACCAACAACTCCAACCGCAAAGTTTCACCCACAGGCTCACAACAGGCAGTCGATGCTGTCAACCCGCGCAGCTACCTGGATGCAGACACCGCCTCCAGCGTGTCGCCCGGCAACATCAACGGCCACATCCTGCGTATGCGCGAAGCAAATAACGAAACCGCTGCCACCAGCTTCACTTGGGATATTTACCTCTTTGGCGCACAAGCCAATGCGGATCTGGCCAAGGTGAACCTGTCTGGCCTGACCAATGACCAGGACTTTTCCAGCCCCGATGGCCTGTGGTTCAGCCCTAAAACTGGCTTTGCCTTTATCCAGACCGATGACGGCGCATACACCGATGCCACCAATTGCATGATGCTGATTGGTCGCCCGGGTGTCGTGGGTGACGGCACCACGCCCACACTAAGCTACACCAAAGCCGATGGCAGCACGGTCAACATTCAGACCCGCATGGGCGCAAAACCCACCGCCGCCACACTGCGCCGCTTTCTGGTCGGCCCGGTGGATTGCGAAATCACCGGTTGCGCAGAGACACCGGACGGCAAGACGTTGTTCATCAACATACAGCACCCGGGTGAGGCCATTGCCAAAGCGGACATCGGAACGCCGACCAAGTTCATCAGCCACTGGCCAGGCAATGCGGGCTACGGTGCGGGTGGCGCGTTGGCGCGCCCTCGCTCAGCCACCATCGTCATCACAAAAAATGACGGTGGATTGATCGGAAGCTAAATCGCCGAGAAAAAGCGGTTCTCTCGACAGAACAATGCAGTTCTGGCCAAGCCGGTTGGCCCGATCACAGAAGTGGTCGGGCTTTTTTATGCCAGCACCGCGCACGCGGTTCAAGCTGCCACAGCGAGCCGCTTCATCTTCTCCCAAAGCGTTTTGCGGCTGACACCCAGCAGTTCTGCAGTCTTGGAGATGCTGCCTTCACAACGAGTCAGCGCACGGCGTATGTGCGTGCGTTCGGCATCCTCCACCATGGTTTGAAGCGGCGCGATGACCTCCAGCGCCTCGTTGAAAGGGCTTGCAATTTGATCTGCGGGCGCAGTGTCGGGGAGCGGCTCGTCCAGAATCCCCGCCTCGCTCATCACGACCGCCTGCTCCAGGTAGGAGCGCAGCTCACGAACATTGCCACGCCAGTTGCGTCCCAACACATCGCGTGAGAATTTTTCTGACATGGCCAAAGGTCGTGCTTGCTCAATGGCAATCTGTCCCAGCAGTTTTTCTGTCAACCAGCGAATGTCTTCTGGTCGTTCACGCAGCGGTGCCAAAGTGATGCGGATCACTGCGAGGCGGTAAAACAGGTCTTCCCGAAATCGGCCCGCATTCATGTCCGCATACAAATCGCGGTTGCTGGCAGCGATCACCCGAAAGTCACTGCGCGTGACACGTTCCGAGCCAAGCCGGAAGAAGCACTGCTCCTGCAATGCCCGCAGCAGTTTGGCTTGCATGCTGGCGGGTAGTTCGCCTACCTCATCCAGAAATAATGTTCCACCGTCAGCGCGTTCCAGATAGCCCCGGTGCAACCGTTGTGACCCGGAGAACGCACCTCTTTCGTAGCCGAAGAACTCGGCCTCCATCATGGTTTCGGGGATGGCGGCGCAATTGACTGCGATGAACTCGCCTTTGTTGTTCCGTGGATCAAGTTCGTGGATGAGTTGCGCTGCAACCTCCTTGCCCACCCCGGACTCGCCGCCCAGCAGCACGGACACCTTTTGCTGCGCTACCTTGCGCACCGTGGCCTCCACGCGCCGCATGACAGGTGACACACCCAAAATGGCATCCTCAGCCGGTTCGGTTGTATTTGTCACGGCATTTTTGACAATCTCTACCAAACGCTCAATATCAAAAGGCTTGGTCAGGTACTCGCGTGCACCCGCACGAATGGCGGCGATGGCATCATTCACGCTGCCATAGCCGGTCAGAAAAAACCATGGGAGTGCGCGAACGGCTGCGGGAAGGTCAACGAACCAGTGTGTCGCCAAACCATCGGGTAGCCGCACGTCGCTGACCACCGCAACAGGCGGTCTGGCAGCAAGAGTCTGCATTAACTGTGTGGTGGCTTCGTCCAATCGGCGGCACCAGTAAACCTTGAACTCTTCCAATTCAAACCTTTGAACCAGTGATTCGCCCATGATGGGATCATCTTCAATTAAAAGCAAACTCTTCATTCGGTATCGTCTCTGTGGTCTTTGTTTGGCATCCAGAAAATCATTCTCGTCCCGCCTTGATGCGTGCTGTCTGGCTTAAAGCCACCTCCAAACTGAATCGCAATTTCGCGGCAAATCCATAGCCCAAAACCACGTGGGTCATTGCTGTCTTCTGCTGCCATCGTTTGTTCAAAACGGGTCATATCCAGTGTTTTTCCACTATTGGTAACAAAGAATTGAACTGTGTCAGCGTCCGCTTTCAGCAACGCCCGAACCTCTCCCTGTCCTCCCGCAGCCTTGATGGCATTGAGCAAAAGATTCAGCATGACCTGGCGCATCACCGCAGAAGGAACGCGCATGGCGGACTCAATCTCCGCATGGGCAAGCACCTCCACGCCCAGACGGGATGCTGTGGCATGAGCCAGCGTCAGCACGTCCTCCAGGTCACTGGGCTCCAGGGGACGGTCCTCAATACGGGCTTGTGGCAACAAAGCCGCAACGGTGGAACGAATTTGCTGCAGACCTCGTTCCAGCAAATCAACGGTGCGCTGGCGAGTGGAATCGGTTGCACCATGCAACCGCAACGTTTGTGTGGCCGTCAACAGTCCACCTAACGGGTTGTTGATCTCATGCGCAACCGCAGCCGTCATTCGACCCACTGCGGCCAGGCGTTCCGCCGACAGAGCACGTTCTTCCGCCTGCCGTTTCAACTCAAGCTCACTAATCAGCTGCACCACTGCGTCACCGATACGTCCCAACTCGGGGTCATCGGTGCGTGGCACATCGGCGCGCAGTACTGCGGGCGATTCCCGACCAATGCGCTTGAGTTGAAACGGCAGGCGGAAGAACGTGCTCTGTCGGCGGAACGCCTGGCCGCAG
>JANNFW010000386.1:0-7952 GCA_031380235.1 Rhodoferax sp.
CTTCTGGCTGTGCGTAGTCATCTTGCCCTGACCCGCTTTACCCATGCCGTAGCCCTTTTTGGTGTGGGCCAAGATAACGGTGGGCTGGCCCGCGTGCGCCGCAGCGGCCGCGTACGCCGCGTGAATTTTGACGATGTCGTGGCCACCACGTTTGAGGCGGTCAATCTGCTCATCGGTCATGCCCTGCGCCAGCGCGGCCAGCTCGGGCGTTTGGCCAAAGAATGTGTCCCGGTTGTAGCGTCCATCTTTGGCGGCAAAGGTTTGCATCTGGCCATCGACGGTGTTGGCAAAGGTTTTGGCCAATGCGCCGGTCACGTCGCGGGCAAAAAGGCCATCCCAATCGCTGCCCCAAATCAGTTTGATCACGTTCCAGCCCGCTCCGCTGAACAGACGCTCCAGCTCGTCGATGATGCGGCCATTACCGCGTACCGGGCCGTCGAGCCGCTGCAAGTTGCAGTTGACCACCCACACCAAGTTGTCCAGCCCCTCACGCGAGGCCAGCGTTAACGCGCTCATGGATTCGGGCTCGTCCATCTCGCCATCGCCAAACACGCCCCACACTTTTCGCTGTGTGCAGTCGAGCAAGTTGCGATGCGTGAGGTAGCGCATAAAGCGCGCGTGGTAGATCGAGCTGATCGGGCCAATGCCCATTGAGCCGGTCGGGAACTGCCAAAAATCAGGCATCAACCACGGATGCGGGTAACTGCTCAAGCCGCGCGCAGCGTGCTGCGGGGCGTCGATTTCGCGGCGGTAAAAGTTCAAGTCTTGCTCGGTCAAACGCCCTTCAAGGTACGCGCGGGCGTAAACACCGGGCGAGCTGTGCGGCTGAAAGAAAACCAAATCCCCACCGTGCTGATCGCCCGCAGCAACATCACGCGCTTTGAAAAAGTGGTTGTAGCCCACCTCGAACAAATCTGCAGCACTGGCATAACTGGCAATGTGCCCGCCCAACTCGCCATAAGCCGCGTTGGCCTTGGCCACCATCGCCAGTGCGTTCCAGCGCATGAGCGAGCCCAGCTTCTCTTCAATCGCCAAATCACCGGGAAAGCGCGGCTGCTGGCTGACGTGAATGCTGTTGACATACGGTGTCGTCAGCTCAGGCTGCCAGCCCACCCGCTGCTCGCGCGATAACGCGACCAGGCTGTCAAGAATCTGCCGCGCACGGATCGGGCCTTGGGCCGCAACCAGCGCGGTAAAGGCATCGCGCCATTCTTGGGTTTCCTGGGGGTCGGTGTCGTGCGTCAGGTCGGGCGACGGGTTCGTCAGCGCAAGGGCAAGGGCGAGGGGATCAGGGGCGTTCATAGCCAAACTTTAATTGGTTTTCGGGGAAAAGTCGTGCCCGGGCTTTTTCGTAGTCTGAGGCAGGTGGCCTGGGACAACGGAGCCAGCCTGTTTGGCGCCAGGCAACGCACGATTAGCGCCCTCGCGCGAGCACCGCAGAGGCGCGGCCGTAGTGCCGCCCCATCCACTCGGGCCGTCCACCATCGACGACAGGCTGGCCACGAACGGTTTCCAGCTCCTGGAAGAGTTCGGTGACGAACTCAATGAACAGGCGCACCCGGGGGATGCGGCGCACACTGGCTCGATAGAGCAGGTTGACCGGCGGCGCTCCGTGGGATTCCCAATCCCCAAGCGCTCGCACCAGCGCACCGGATGCGATGTCGTCCAGGTTGGTCCAGTCCATCGCGCGTACGACGCCCTCACCGGCCAGGGCCTGGCTGATGACCATCTCACGGTGGGCATTGCTGGTCAGCAACCAGCCGCGAACTGTAACAGCTTCTTCTTCCTGGCCGCGCCGGAACTCCCACAGGTCCATCACCGTGCCATCAAGCGACCGGATTGCCAGGCAATTATGGCGCTCAAGATCCTTGGGCCGCAAGGGAGTGCCATGTCTGGCCCAGTAGTCAGGTGACGCTAGAACGAGGAAGCGCCCTGCCGCGATGCGCCGCTGCACCAGGTTCGGCAAATTTGGCCAGCCCATTGCCAGAAACACGTCGATGCCCGATGTTTCCTCTTCGGTGACGCGCTGGAATTCACGTATGTCCAGCGTGATTTCGGGGTAATGCGCATGAAAGCGCGGCAAGTTGCGTGTCAGGTAGCCACTGGCAATGACATGCTGCACGCCGACGACAACAGTGCCCGGCGTACGTGCAACGCTGGCGCGAGTCTGTTCGTCAGCCTCGGTGAGTTGTTCAAGCAGTGGCTGGCAGGCATCCAGATAGCTGCTGCCCGCAGCGGTCAGGATCAGACCGTGAGAGCTGCGTTCGAACAGCAGCACTCCCAGCGTTTTCTCAAGCGATGCCACCAGTTTGGCGACGGCGGCCACGCTGACCTCAAGGCGCCGTGACGCGCCGGAAAAACTCGTCTCCTGGGCGGCGGCAACGAAGTATTCCAAGGCGCGAAGCTTGTCCATAAGTCCCCTTGCAAAGACAGGTGCCATAAATGATTCAACCAAAAGTTGAAGCGCCCGGCAACCGTCCAAGTATTGCAGCTTTCGAGGTCGGCTCTTAAAGTGCAGCATACCCACTCATCTGAACGGAGTACACCATGCGCAAACTGATTCAAATTTGCATTTTGACCTGTGCCACCTGGCTGGCACCCGGCGCACTGCTTGCTCAGGAGCCGCAATGGCCGACCAAACCCCTGCGCATTATCGTACCGGGCGGTGCCGGCGGCCTGGTGGACATACGCGCCCGCTGGCTGGCACCCCGCATGGCGGCGGCCCTTGGACAGAGCGTGACAGTTGAAAACAAAACTGGCGCGGGCGGCAACATCGGCACCGAGATGGCAGCTCGAAGCGCGCCCGACGGCTACACCCTCGTGATCGTCCACCAAGGCACCATGGCTGTTAACCCGCATCTGTATGCGAGGGCCGGTTATGACCCGCTGGTGGACTTCATCGCGCTGACCCGAATCGGTGGCGCCAGCGCGATGGTGCTGGCGGTGGCCGCCGACAGCCCAGCCAAAGATGTGAGCGACTTGCTGCGCATGGCCAGGGATAAACCGGGCCGGTTGAGCTTTGGGTCGCCAGGCATCGGCACGCCGCCCCATATGGCGGGAGAACTCCTCAAGCGGCTGGCCGGCATCGATGCAATCCATGTACCGTACAAAGGCGGGGGGCAGGCCGCAAACGACCTGATAGCGGGGCACGTCAACTGGACTTTTGACGGCACTGCTGTGCAGCTGCCGCTGATCAAGGCCGGGCGCACTCGCGCGCTGGCTGTTTCCAGCAGCACCCGCGTGGCTGGCCTGGCTGATGTGCCCACGCTGACTGAGGCGGGTGTGCCCGGCTACGAATTCACGGCCTGGTCAGGGATTGCAGTGCCAGCCGGCACGCCTCCCCGCATCGTAGCCAGGTTACATGCTGAAATCAGCAAGATTCTTGGCAGCGCCGAAGCCGTTGAATATTTCAGCAGCTTGGGCCTGACCGCCGGTGCCGACACCATCGATGGGTTCGCCGCGCAGATCCGCGCTGAACACGCCAAGTGGGGCGACATCATCAAACAAACTGGCCTGAAGGCAGAATGACAGCGACCGCGCCACGGCAGAAAGAACCACTTATGCACACCCAAACCCCATTGGCGAGCGACCCTGGCGGCATCAGTCCAACCGCCGGCGACCGGGAGCGCCTGTTGGGCCTGATCAACGCAGGCTGGACCACGCAGGTGATCGCGACGGCCGTTGCGCTGGGGCTGATCGATGCCATGGGAGCAGGACCGGCAAACACTCAGGTGCTCGCAGAGGCAGTCCGGGCCCACGCGCCGTCAGTTGGCCGAATGCTGCGCGCCATGACCAGTCTGGATCTGTGCGCGCAAAACGCGGATGGTGATTTCTGTCTGACGCCCGCAGGCCGCTTGCTACGCGCTGACGCAGACGATTCGCTGAGCGCCTGGGCTGAACTGAGTGGCGGGCGAATCTGGGCACAATGGGGCCGTTTGGGCGAGTCGGTGCGGACCGGGCAGAGCATTCGCAAACTCACCCTGACTGGCGACGATTTTTCGCATCTGGACGAAGATGCGAAAGCCGCCGAATTGTTCAATCGAGCGATGGTCGAACTTACTCTGTCTGTCGCAAGGGATGTCGCGCAGCGCGTAGATTTCAGCGCCGCCCGCCGCGTGGTGGACGTCGGCGGCGGTTACGGGCAACTCCTGTGCAGCATCCTGGCGGCAAACCCGTCGTTGCAGGGTGTGCTGTTCGACATGGCGCATGCCACCGGGCAGCTTGCATCGCCGTTCGAGACCGTTGGTGTAGCGAATCGTTGCGAGCTTACAACCGGCGACTTCTTCAAGACAGTGCCACACGGCGCAGACGTGTATTTGCTAAAAAGTATTCTTCATGACTGGGACGATGAGCGCTGCCTGGTGATTCTGCGCAACTGCAGGCGCGCTATGCTTCCCGCAGCGCGTTTGCTGATCATCGAGCGCATTGCCTCAGACCGAGTAACCGCGTCACCCTACGACCAGGCCGTAGCGCGGTCTGACCTGAACATGATGGTTGCCAATGGCGGATGCGAGCGCACACAGGCCGCGTACGTCGGCCTGCTTGATGCTGCCGATCTAAAGCTTGCGCAAGTCACGTTGCTGTCGGGCCTATTCCGCGTCATTGCTGCGGCACCACGCTGAGGCAGTGGTCCGAAAATGGCGGGCAGGTTTGTTCCGCCAGCCGCCATCGCACGCCGCGTCAACAGCGCCTGCAACACCTTGGGCTTGGCCCGCGCGCCGCTTTGCAGGTAGTCGGCCAGCAGTGTCTCGCGCGCACGCTGCGGGTCAATGCCGCGAGTCGTGGTGAAGTAATCAAACAGATGATCGACCAGCGCTTCGGGTGTGAGGCCACTGGTCTTTTGTGCGCTGAGCCACAGCCAGTCTGACAATTCGAGAAACGACTGAAATGGCGAGCCTGCATCATCCATCAGCAGGTGCAGACTGCCAGCCCACGCGCTGCTCGCGCGACCGGGCGACCGGGCTATCAAGAATCTGCCGCGCACGGATCGGTCCTTGGGCCGCAACCAGGGCGGTGAAGGCATCGCGCCACTCCTCGGTTTCCTGGGGGTCGGTGTCTTGGGATGGCGCAGCTGTTGGGCTCGACAGCGCGAATGTAAGTGCGA
The DNA here is from genome assembly GCA_031380235.1 of Rhodoferax sp. GTDB lineage: Bacteria > Pseudomonadota > Gammaproteobacteria > Burkholderiales > Burkholderiaceae_C > JANYCG01. Next base: position 5,105 of record JANNFW010000386.1, read on the forward strand.
TGGGGTCAGGAGCGTTCATGGATTAACTTTACGTGTTTTCCAGGAACGCGTGATACGAGGCGCCCAGGAGCGTAATGTGCTGACAAACCCCATACTTTGACCTACAATTCGGGGATAAACTTCGACCAATCCTACCCAAAAATGCAAACTTTCAGTATCCGTGACCTGCGTGATCGCTCCGGCGAGCTCTCGCGTGAGGCCGAGGCCGGGCGTTTGTCCTTGGTGACTCGGCATGGGCAACCCCTTTTCGTGAGTGTGCCGTTCACTGAAGATGTGGTTGCATCCGGGGTGCACACGGCCTTGGCGGTGAGCCTGTTCAAGTCAGGGGACTTGTCGCTGGGGTTGGCCGCCAAACTCGCTCGCATCCCGTACGCTGACTTCATTGAATATCTTGGTGAACTGAAAATCCCGGTGGTCAACTACGATGCCGCTGAATTGGAGAGCGAGCTGAAGCTGCTCAACGACATGACGACTTGAAGCGGTGAAAAAGCCTGTCGTCGTGGCCGATGCGGGGCCGCTGATTGCATTGGCAAAGTGCGAACAACTGCCCTTGCTGAGTCAGCTTTTTGGCGCGGTGCACGTCCCCCACACTGTGGTGATGGAGGCAACAGGCGGTAAACCCAAACCTGAGTCTGAGTCCATCCGGGCCTTCGTGATGAGCCATTGCATCGTGCAACCAGACCGAGACGATGCGCTGGTGCAGCACTTGCTGCGGCGTTTGGATGCGGGTGAGTCACAAGCCCTCAGTTGGGCGCACCACTTGGGTTGCGCGGTTTTAATCGACGAAAAGCAGGGGCGGCTGATGGCTCAGGCGCAGGGCTTGCCAATATTTGGCGTGCTGGGGATGTTGTTGTTGGCCAAGCAGACAGGACATCTGCAAACCTTGACACCGCTGATCAACAGCCTGCGCGAACATCGATATAACTTAAGCGATGCGCTGGTAGCAGCGGTGCTGCAAAAAGCTGGCGAGCAGTGACCTATGGCATTCCCCGCCCGACGAAGGCAGTCGTCCGAAAATGGCGGGTCGCCGACGGGATTAGCGGTTAGTCTGGCGATCCCACAGATCTCAACTGGAGCCATTCATGACCTCGCCAACCACGCAAAACTATGCAGCTGCGTTCAAATCCCTTCATACAGGCCCCGGCGCCTTGATACTGCCCAACGCCTGGGACGCAGCCAGCACTGTTCTGCTCCAGCTTGACGGGGCTGCCGCCATCGCTACCTCGAGCTCTGCTGTCGCGTGGTCGCTGGGTTATGCCGATGGCAGCCTGCTACCGCGTGATGAACTGCTCGGCGCGATCAAGCGCATCATGCGCGTGGCGCGCGTGCCTGTGAGCGTGGACATGGAAGACGGCTACAGCGACGACCCAGGGCAAGTTGCGGCCCTGGTTGCCGAGGTGGTTCGCTGTGGTGTGGCGGGCATCAATATCGAAGACGGCGCGGGCACCGTGGAATCGCTGGAAGCGAAGATCACCGCGATACGGCGCGCTCTGACGGGCGTGCCGCTGTTTATCAATGCACGAACCGATGTTTACCTGAAGGGCTTGGCCCCTGGCGGCGGCGATGCGGCGATTCAGATGTGCATTGCTCGCCTGAACCGTTACCAAGCTGCAGGGGCCGATGGCGCTTTTGTGCCCGGCATGAGCACGGTGGCCGATGTGGCCAAGCTGGTGCCGCACATCGGCATGCCGTTGAACGTGATGAGCGTGCCCACCCTGGCACCGCTCGCAGAACTTGCCGCCGCGGGCGTGCGGCGCATCAGTGCGGGTGGTGCGGTGTTCCAAACGACCTACGGCTATATGCGAAACCGGGTCAAGCGGTTCCTGGAGCAAGGGGACAACGCAGGCTTGTTTGAGCACCCGCTGCCCTATGCGTTCATGAACAACGCCATGAAGACCGGCTAAGCATTGGCCGCGACATGCCGCGCCTGCCGCTCGGCGAGTCGCCCGACTGTGTTCGGCAGTTGCGGGTTTGCACCGCCAGCCGCCATCGCCCGCCGCGTCAACAGCGCCTGCAATACCTTTGGTTTGGCCCTCGCACCGCTTTGCAAATAATCTGCCAGCAGCGTTTCGCGCGCGCGCTGCGGGTCAATGCCGCAAGCCGTCGTCAAGTAGTCAAACAGATGATCGACCAGCGCTTCAGGCGTGAGGCCGCTGGTCTTTTGTGCGGTGCGCCAAAGCCAGTCGGACAGATCGAGAAACGACTGAAACGGTGAGTCCGCATCGTCCATCAGCAGGTGCAGGCTGCGCTTGAATCGCCCCGAGTTCGCTATCAAATCCCAGTAGCGCGCCAGCCGGGTAAAGCGCTGCATTTCATCGGCAGTCACGGCACCGGTTTGCTGCACGGTGTAGGGCGGCGCGTCGTCGTAGACCATCGCATATTCGACCGTGTGACGCGCGATGGGCGTGCCGCGCAGGCGCTTCAAAATCCCCAGTTGAATCTCGTGCGGTTTGAGCGAGTAAAGACGATCAAATCCCACCGCGAAGCTGGCCAGAGATTCGCCGGGCAGGCCAAAGATCAAATCGGTGTGCAGATGCGCTTCAGATTGATTGACCAGCCATTGCAGATTGGCCACGGTCTTGTCGTTGTCTTGCCTGCGGGAGATGCGCTGCTGCACCTCGATATTGAAGCTCTGAATGCCGACCTCGAATTGCAGCACGCCTGGTGGAAATTTCGCGATCATGTCTTTGAGTTTGTCCGGCAGATGATCAGGGATGACTTCGAAGTGAATGAATATGGCCCCCACGCTTGCCACTTCGTGTGCTGCGCTGCCCCCCGAGGGGGCCGTGCCTTGCTCGGGGCGGCCCTTCGCGGCGGCGACCGCTGGCAGCCGATCAAGAAAGAACTG
>JANNFW010000328.1:0-3694 GCA_031380235.1 Rhodoferax sp.
AATCGCCAGGCGGCGCTCTTCTGCCTGCGTGGCGTTAATCAGCATCCGTTTCATGGTTGCATCTCCTTCTTCAGTTCAACATGCCCACGTCGTTGGACGGGGCGATTTGGCTCTACGAGCTAAAGATGTCGGAACTGACGCGTTGAAGTGAGGAGGAATTGCCGGAGAACTGCGACTCAAACTTTGAGTTGCAGCATAGGCGCGGGGAGGGGAGCGAGGGATTGCGTTTGTGGGTGCGCTGGTCGGAGGCTAGCGGTTCGCGCTATTTCTCCAGTAGCGGGTTGCGACCTTTTGGTGGGGGCCAGAGCCTTATCAACGAATGCAAGCGCGGCGAAAGTGCCTTGCCAGCAAGCTTGAATCAGACTCAAAAATACAAACATCTCGCTTCAATCCGTTTGCAGCGCGGTGGCTGCAAACTTGTTATTCCGTATCAAAATCTTCAATGCGTCAACTCAACCGCAAGACTTGCAAACCACCCCAGGCATTTGGCTTGGAGTCTGCTTGACACGTCATGCGGCGACATCGACTTGGGGCTAGCCGAAGCTGCTTCGGGCTGGGCTGAACTGGCTACAGGTCGGTGAACTAAACTTCACCTCAACGACCCACGAACCTTCAGAAAAATCAACCACTTACAGCGTAACGCTAGTGAAACACATTATAGAGGCCAATCCGCCACCTGCTTCCAGCCTGGTGACGGTGGATGAAAATTCGGACGGCCAGCGGCTTGATAACTTTCTGGTGCGCCAGCTCAAAGGCGTGCCTAAAACCCACGTTTACCGCATCATCCGCAGCGGCGAAGTGCGCATCAATAAAGGCCGCGTGCAGGCCGACACCCGCGTGCAAACAGGCGACGTGGTGCGCCTGCCGCCCGTTCGCGTCTCCGACAAAATCGCCGAAAAGCTGGAAAACCCAGCGCCCGCGCGTGAATTCCCCATCCTTCTTGAAGACGACCACTTGATCGCCATCGATAAGCCTGCTGGCGTGGCGGTGCACGGTGGCAGCGGTGTGAGCTTTGGCGTGATCGAGCAACTGCGCCGCGCCCGCCCGCAGGCGAAGTTTCTGGAGCTGGTGCATCGCCTGGACCGAGAAACCAGCGGCATCTTGCTGGTCGCCAAAAAGCGCTCAGCCCTCACCAATTTGCAAGACCAGTTCCGCGAGCGGGAAACCGGTAAAACTTACCTCGCTTTGGTCGTCGGCCAATGGCCTGCCAACAAAAAGGTGCTGGACAAACCCTTGGTCAAGTTCCTGCTGCCGACGAAAGTAGGTATGGACGGCCAGGACGGCGAGCGCCGAGTCAAGGTGACCAGCAAAGACGATCCCGAGGGCATGAAGTCCGTCACCCTGGTCAAGGTCGCTCAAAAGAGCGAAAAATTCACCCTGTTAGAGGTGACGATCAAAACGGGAAGAACCCATCAAATCCGCGTCCACCTCGCCAGCGAGGGTTTCCCGATTGCGGGCGACGACAAATACGGCGACTTTGAAGTCAACAAAACACTGCAAAAACAAGGTTTGAAGCGGATGTTTTTACACGCCTGGCGCTTGCAGTTCAACCACCCGGCGACCGGGGAGCGGGTGGCGCTGCTGGTGGAGCTGCCGCCAGAGCTGGCTCAGATCAATATGCTATTTAATAAGTAGCTGTTCATGCTTGTTATCCGAGAGCTAGAAGCCTAATTTGTAATGAATATTGCCGTTTTTGCAGTTCTAGAGGCCTAAATTAACTCACAGGTTAATTTTAACGATTTTCTCGTCTTTTTTTTCATCCTCACTTCTGAGGACGCGCATATCCGCCATCACTGCTCCAATTTTGCTTGAGCCATCGTCGGTTGACACCGTATTGCGAGGCTCAAACAAAGTTATCAAACCTATTGGAGTTCACATCATGATGTCACACACCTTGAAATTTTCGGCGATTGCATCGGCTGCGCTACTTGCAGCCTGTGGCGGCAGCTCGGGCGACCCTGCGGCACCTGAAGCGGAAGCGCCGCCGGTTGTCAGCGTCGCACCACCGCCGGTTGTCCCAGTCACACCACCGCCGGTGGTCACACCGCCGCCACCGGTCGTGGTTAGCGTCGCACCCACGACCGAGCCTGCGCTGGCGGCCGCCACGGCCTTTTTGGTGAAATCTGATGCGCTGCGCGCTACCGCGATTCCGGCGACCGGCGCTGCGAATTTTGTATTTCTTGACGGCTGCTACTTGGGCAACGGCTTCAGCAAGTCCTTTGCCGTGGCAGATTTCGACACAGACCCGTTGGCCGCTCCCAGTCGCCAGGTTGATGTCGGCTCCACGCGAAGCAACATCAGAGTCCTGGCAGAGCGCACCATCGCGAACGCAGACGGCACAAGCCGCCGTGAGATCGATATCAAATACGACGTGACCTACAAAGACGGCACAAAATTCACGGCCCTGGCGGACGCGATACCCACCGAGACGATCATCTCGGGTAGCTCTGCCGGCAGCAAGCTGGCCGACGGCAGCGTCTGCGCCACGTCTGAAAGCAAAGCAGACTGGCGCTTTTATGGCAACCGCAAAGTGATCAATGCCAATGTGGGGGCCTTCAACCAACGGATTGACCGCACAGTGCTGGCCACGGGCCTGCCCGTTGCGCCAGCGATTGCGTACAGCAAGTTCATCCGTTTCAACCTGACGGACCCAGCCAATATCGCCAAATACGTCACCATTTCCGGGCCGGGCATCGTGGGTGGGTCGCCTGCGGCACCCATCACGTTGAAAATGGTGTCGGTGCGTCTGCTGCGTGACGCGCCCGAGTTTGCGGGCAAGAATGGGAATTTTGTGGATTGGAAGGACACCGACACTTGGCAGTTTTGCCGAACCACCACAGGTGCCTTGGCGTCGGCTGAAACAGCCGATTGCGTTGCCAACGGCGCAACCACTAACAACTGGGGCTCTTTTAACTTGACATCGGCAACGGCGCTGGACACCAGTTTTGATGCGCTCGGTGTGGTGGCTGGCGCTGATTACACCGTCAAGGTTTACAACGATGACGGCTGGAAAACCGTCAACGGCCAACTTAGCAGCACGCCCATTGCGACCTACACGATCAAGCTGGCCAATTTGCCCTTCAGTGCGGCGGCTCTCGCAGGCAGTGGTGGGGTCGCGACCGACTTGTTTCCCAAGGTGGTGACCAGTTCCATGACACCTGCTCAAATTTCAACCGCAGTGCTGGCAAAGGCGGCGTTTTCAATAGACTTGAGCTGGACAGCGCCGGGTGCCATGCCCGATGGAAAAACATTGGGATGGGGTGGCCTGTTTTCATTCAAGCAAGGCAGAGTGGATGCCGCCCAAACTGCATTCAACCCCGCCAGCCGGCAGTTTGACCCCACTTACCCGCTAGCCAACGTGACGTCAGCCACCTTGCCGATCCCAGCTGCCGTTGCCAAATTGGGACTGCCGACCTACATGCAATCCTGGCTTGCCCTCAACAATCGCAACGGCAACACGGTGGAGAGTGTTTACGCGTTTCAGTGATTGATTGCGCCCGGTCAATTGGGCGCGACGCAATTGAAGAAAGCGGCGGTGGTGTCGCCTCAAGACCCTGCCGTCGATTCCCTGATTTGCAGCAGCGTCGGCAGATTCACCGAGGTGGCGACCTGGCCCGCCAGCAGCTTCATCAAGGTTTCAACCAGAGCTTCACCCGCTAGTTCGACCGACTGGCGCACGGTGGTCAGGCTGGGG
>JANNFW010000334.1:0-9227 GCA_031380235.1 Rhodoferax sp.
TGGGCGCGTGGGTGGCAGGGGCGTTGTTGGGGCTGGCAGGGGCCGTGGCACAGGGGCTGTTTCGCAATCCGCTGGCTGACCCGTATTTGCTGGGCAGCGCCTCGGGGGCGTCGCTGGGCGTAGCGCTGGCACTGGCGGCCATGGGCGGCGGCGCGGGCATGCTTGGCGGCACCATGATGAACAGTAGCGCGGCAGTCAGCGTGTTTTCAGGCAGTGTGTTGGTGCGCCTGGGCCTCACGGGTGCTGCGTTCGCGGGGGCCGTGCTGGCGGTGCTGCTCACGCTGGCGCTCTCGCACGGCGTGCAGCACACGCTGCGCCTTTTGCTGGCCGGCGTGGTGGTGGGTGTGGTGCTGGGGGCTATGACGCACTTAGTGCTTTTGTTCACGCCCGATTCTTTGCAGGCGATGCAGGCCTTCATGCTGGGCTCCACCAGCTTTGTGGGCTGGACATCCTGCCTGGTGATGGCGGGGGTCTGGTCGATCTGCACCGTGGCCGCGTGGCTCTTGGGCCGTGCGCTGGATGGCTTAAGCCTGGGCGATGCCACCGCGCGCAGCTTGGGCTTGCCGCTCGTGTCGATGCGGGCTGCACTGGTGGCCGTGCTCGCGCTGGCCACTGGCACGGCTGTGGCGCAAACAGGTTTGATCGCATTTGTCGGCTTGGCCGCGCCTCACTTGGTGCGTTCGGTCGTCAAAACTACGCACAGCCGCTTGATGCTGCTCTCAAGCCTGGTGGGTGGCGTGCTGCTGATGGCGGCAGACACGCTGGCCCGTTGGTTGATCGCCCCGCAGGAGCTACCCGTCGGCGTGCTCACCGCGGTGTTGGGCGGCGGCTACTTGATTTGGCTGATGCGCCGCAACTCGCACCGGTCTGGCTCAGCGGGACTGTGATGGCTACCGCGAAATCAATCGCCATTGGAGCGCACACCATCGCCGCCGGTTTAGGCGGCACCGAAGTCCTGCACAACATAACGCTTGCCATCCCAAAAGCCCGCTGGACCAGCATCGTTGGCCCCAACGGTGCGGGCAAATCTACCTTGCTCAAGGTACTGGCGCATCTATTGCCGCACACCGGCAGCGTGACTTTGCTAGGCCAGCCAATAGCCAGTTTGCCGGGCCGGGTGCGTGCGCAGCAACTGGCCTGGTTGGGGCAAAACGAATCGGTAGGCGATGACCTGACTGTGCACGACGTGGTCATGCTCGGTCGTTTGCCGCACCAGCCGTGGCTGGCCGCACCCAGCGATGCGGATCACGCCGCGGTGGCACGCGCCTTGTACGCCACGCAGGCGCAGGCGTGGTGCGACAGGTCGCTGGGCCAGCTCTCAGGCGGTGAGCGACAGCGCGTGCTGCTGGCCCGTGCGCTGGCGGTTGAAGCCGATGTGCTGCTGATGGACGAGCCCCTGGCCAATCTAGACCCACCGCATCAGGCCGACTGGCTGGCACTCGTGCAAGCCCTGGTGGCGCAGGGCAAAACGGTGGTCAGCGTGCTGCACGAAATATCCATGGCGCTGCATGCTGATGAGATGGTCATCATGGCGCAGGGTCGCATCACCCACCAAGGTGCATGTGATGCTGCCGTAACGCACCGTGCGCTGGAGGCGGTGTTTGACCATCGCATCGCCATCCGCGCGCTGGGCGATCAGTGGGTGGCATTGCCCCAAGCAAAACCCGATGAACCGAGCAAACTCAGGGAACACGATGCAAATTGAAACACCCCCCGTCCATAAGCCTTACGACAAACCCGAGGGCGAACGTCGTGGCCTGTTGATCGTCAACACAGGTGACGGCAAGGGCAAAAGCACCGCTGCGTTTGGCCTGGCCTTGCGGGCGCATGGGCGTGGCAAAGTCGTGAAGATTTTCCAATTCATGAAGGTGCCCACCGCTCGGTTTGGCGAGCATCGCATGTTTGAGCAACTGGGTATTCCCATTGAGGGCCTCGGTGATGGTTTTAGTTGGAAAAGCCTGGACTTGGAACACTCCGCGCAACTGGCACGCGAAGGCTGGCTCAAAGCCAAGGCCTATATTCAAAGTGGCGACTACTTCATGGTGTTGCTTGATGAATTTACCTACCCGTTGATTTACGGCTGGATGGAGCCCCTGGGCGGTGTCGAAGAAGTGATTCAAACGTTGTTTGACCGGCCCAGTCACACGCATGTGGTCATCACCGGGCGACGCTGCCCACCTGAAATCATTGAATTGGCGGACACCGTTACCGAGATGACGATGATCAAGCATGCGTTCAAGGCGGGTATCCCGGCGCAGCGCGGGATAGAGGATTAGGCCCAGGTGTGGTGATGGGCTCGTTGACGGTCGGTGCGGTCATGGTGGCTTTGGTGGTTGACCATTGGCTGGGAGAGCCGCGCGCCAATTGGCATCCCGTGGTGTGGGCAGGGCGCTATTTGGATTGGGTTGGGCGATGGGTGGCACCAGCATCATCGCCGTCTTTACCACTCACCCGGGACTTGAAGCACTTCTGGCTTGGGATGCTCTTTTGGTTAATCGGCACAACTTCGGTTTCTGTAGCGGCGTGGGTGCTGCAAGATGCCATCATGATGGTGCCCAAATATCTTTCTAACAGTCTCCATTGGCATGCGGCTGTTGGCGCAGCACTGGCCGCAGCGCTGCTGGGCCTGGCCCTCAAGCCGCTGCTGGCGTGGGCTATGCTCAAGAGCGAAGTGCAGGCGGTTGAAACGGCCCTGGGTGAATCATTGCAAGCAGGTCGCGACCGCCTGGGCTGGCTGGTGAGTCGTGACGTGGCTGCGCTCACGGAGGCGCAGGTGCGCGAAAGCGCCATTGAGTCGTTGGCTGAGAATTTGAACGACTCGGTGGTTGCCCCCATTTTCTGGTTCCTGCTGCTGGGCCTGCCCGGTGCGGCTCTGTACCGATTTGCCAACACCGCCGATGCCATGTGGGGCTACCGGGGCGTGCGCAATGGCCAGGTGTGGGAGTGGGGCGGCAAGTGGGCGGCGTGGGCAGACGATATTTTGAGCTGGGTGCCTGCGCGCATCACAGCGTTGTTGTTGGCTGTTGTGTCAGGTGGTGTCTCTGTGCGCCTTTTGTTGCAAGAAGCACGCCGCACGCCATCGCCCAACAGCGGCTGGCCCATGGCCGCGATGGCGCTGGGCTTGGGCGTATGCTTGCATAAACCAGACGTGTACACGCTTAATGGATCTAGGCGAAAACCACAAGCGGCTGATACGCGGCGGGCGATTTCTCGTGCTTCAAGAGCGGTGCGGTTGCTCATTCTGTCTGCGCTGGTGGCAGTGGGCTTTACCGCACTCTCGGGCTCGCGATGACGAGTGCCTCTCGCTCACATGGCGGGCCTGACGTGCAGGGCGTGCCACTGTACGACTTTTCCACCAACAGCAATGCTTGTGGCCCGTGCCCGCAGGCACTGTCGGCGGTGCAAAGTGCCGATGCCACGCGCTACCCCGACCCGACCTATGCCGCGCTGCGCAGCGAGCTGGCAGCGTTTCACGCGGTAGATAGAGCACGCGTGCTGCTGGCAGGCAGCGCCAGCGAATTCATTTTTCGCATCACTGGTTGGGTGGCGCGCCAGCGTACAGCCACAGTGCGCGTGCCACAGCATGGCTATGGCGACTATGCCCAAGCCGCATGTGCGTGGGGCTTGCGCGTGGTGACATCCGGCCCCGCAGACTTGCATTGGAGTGCGGACCCCTCCAGCCCGCTGGGCCTTACTGGCGTTAGGGCTGCTTATGCCGTTGCACCTGCTGGCAGCGATGATGCTATTGCCCAATTGGAAGACCTCTGCCCCTCCTGGCCCCTGGGCACGCATGGCGTGGCCATGCTACGCGCTTGGGTGCAGCCGCCAACCCAAACCTGGCTGGCAGAGAGTCTGATCGCCCTCAACGAATGGAAGACCCGTCAAACCGCGCTGCTGCAACACCTGGGCTGGCATTGCCTGCCCAGCCATGCGAATTTCTTTTGCGCCCGTCCCTACGGTGATAATCTTCATGCTGACCTTGACACCCGTATTGATCACCTGCGCCGCCACAGCATCAAGCTGCGCAGCGCTGAGAGCTTCGGCTTGCCGGGCCATGTGCGATTGAGCGTACTGCCATCCGTGGCGCAGGATGCACTGAAAGCGGCGTGGCTGGACATCAGGGCCACGCCATGACCGCCCAATGCGTTATGGTGCTGGGCACCACCAGCGGTGCTGGCAAAAGCTGGCTCGCCACGTCGCTGTGCCGCCACTATGCGCGCCGAGGGCTGAAAGTTGCGCCATTCAAAGCGCAGAACATGAGCAATAACGCGAGGGTAGTTGCGGGTGGCGAAATCGGAAGCGCGCAGTATTTTCAGGCGTTGGCAGCGCGCGCTGCGCCTGACGTGCGCATGAACCCGCTGTTGCTCAAACCTGAGCGCGACGACCACAGCCAAGTCGTGTTGATGGGGCAAGTCGATGATGCGCTCTCAAACACGCCATGGCGCGACCGCAGCGCCGTCGTTTGGCCTGTGATTGTCAAGGCATTGGATGAACTGATCGCTGAAAACGACGTGGTGGTGATCGAAGGCGCTGGATCCCCGGCCGAGGTCAATCTGCACGCAAGCGACATTGTCAACATGCGAGTGGCACTGCACTGCAATGCGGCATGCCTGTTGATCACCGACATTGATCGGGGCGGTGCGTTTGCGCATTTGTATGGCACCTGGGCGCTGCTGCCCGAGGTGGAGCGTGCATTGATCAAAGGCTACGTGCTTAACAAGTTTCGCGGTGATGCGACTCTGCTGGCACCAGCACCGCAGATGCTGCAAGACTTGACCGGCGTGCCTACGGGCGCCACCCTGCCGATGTGGTGGCAGCACGGCTTACCAGAAGAGGACGGTGTTTTTGATGACAGGACGTTGTCCACAGGAGCCATCAAAATGACCGTTGCCGTCATCGCCTACCCGCGCATCAGCAATCTGGACGAATTCCAGCCACTCAAAAACATACCGGGCGTACGCCTGCAATGGGTACGCAGCCCAGCGGAACTGGTGGGGTTGAATGCGTCGACGGATTGGATCATCCTGCCCGGCTCCAAACACACCAGTGGCGACTTGGCCTGGCTGCGCAAGCAAGGGCTGGATGCAGCCATCGCACGCCACGCTGGACTGGGCGGGGCGGTGCTGGGCATCTGCGGTGGCCTGCAAATGCTGGGCGAGGCACTGATTGATCCGCACGGGATAGAACATGCCTATTTGGGCAACGCGCCAGGGCTCGGGTTATTACCTTTGGTCACGGTGTTTGCAGCCGATAAAACAGTCAAACGAACCCATGCGTGCTTTGAGGCTCAGATGGTCAGCGCATCGCCATGGGCAATGCTTGCAGGCGTTCATGCACAGGGCTACGAAATTCACCACGGCCAGACGGCGCAGCACCCCGCGATGGCCCAGAGCGGCGACGTAGCACGCGCAGTGATGCCAGACGGTCTGGCTTGGCAAAACGCACGTGGCAACGTGCTTGGCGTGTACCTGCATGGCCTGTTTGAAGATGCCCATGTACTGCAAGCCCTGTTTGGTGCAGCCGCCCCCACGCTGGACTCTGTCTTTGACGGTCTGGCAGATTACATTGAGCAGCACTTCGAACCTGGCTTCCTTGAAACCCTGATCGCCTTATGACACTGCCCTCACTCAGCGACATTAGCAACCCCGCCTTGACCCAGGCCCTGCAACGCAAGCTCGACCAAAAAACCAAACCCCTCGGTTCGCTTGGGCAATTGGAGTCGTTGGGCATGCAGCTTGGCCAGATTCTTGGAACAGAATCGCCGACCCTTGCTCAACCGCAACTGGTCGTATTTGCAGGCGACCATGGTTTGGCTGCACGCGGGGTGTCGGCCTACCCCAGTGATGTGACCTGGCAGATGGTCGAGAACTTTCTGGCTGGTGGCGCAGCAGTCAGTGTGTTGGCGCGCCAGCATGGCATCCAGCTTACCGTGGTGGATTGCGGCGTGAAGCACGATTTTCTGCAAGGCCTGCCGCCCGGCGCTTCACGCCCCGGCTTGCTGGTCCGCAAGGTCACAAACGGCGCGGGTGGTACTGCGGATGCACTCACCCAGCCTGCGATGACCCAGGCCCAATGCCTTGAAGCCATTGCCAACGGGCAGGCTGTCGTCAACCAACTGCCCGGCAACGCGCTGTTGCTGGGTGAAATGGGCATTGGCAACACCTCGGCTGCCTCACTGCTGCTGGCGCGGTTGACTGGGCAGGACATTGCCGTGTGCACAGGTGCGGGCACTGGGTTGGACGATGCCGCCGTGCTGCGCAAAACGACTGTGCTGCGCGAGGTGTTGCAACGCCACGCTACCGCGACCACGCCGCTGAATGCGCTGGCGGCCTTTGGCGGGTTCGAGATGGCCACCATGCTGGGTGCAGTGATGCAGGCCGCGCAAGAACGCCGTGTGGTGGTGGTGGATGGCTTCATCGCCAGCGCGGTGGTGCTGGTGGCGCATGCGTTGCAGCCGCAGGTATTGCAGTGCTGCGTGTTTGCGCATCGCTCAGGCGAGCGCGGTCATACGCTGATGCTGGCGCACCTGAAGGCGCAGCCGCTGCTGGATTTGGGCTTGCGTCTGGGCGAGGGTTCTGGCGCTGCACTGGCCTGGCCGCTGCTGCAATCGGCCTGCGCTGTGCTGCGCGAGATGGCCAGCTTTGCGCAGGCTGGGGTGTCCACTCAGAACGTTACGTAAGGAGCTGATCAACCCAATGAACTTCCTGCGTCACTACTTGATTGCCCTCCAGTTCTTCACCCGTATCCCGGTCACCGGGCGGCTGGCTCTATGGGTGGGATACAGCCCCGCCATGCTGCGTGCCAGTGCAGCACATTTTCCGGGGGTGGGCTGGCTGGTGGGGGCGCTGGTGGCGGGGGTGTCTGCGCTGCTGCTGAGGGTTCTGCCGCCCAGCGCGTATGGGCCTCTGGTGGTTGCGGTACTGGGCACCGCTTTGGGTGTGTGGATCACCGGTGCCTTCCACGAAGACGGCCTGGCCGATGTCGCCGACGGGCTGGGGGGCTCGCCCGAGCGCGAGCGCGCCCTGCTCATCATGAAGGACTCGCGCGTGGGTGCATTCGGCGTGTTGGCCTTAGTGCTGATGCTGCTGGCCAAGGTGTCACTGCTAGCGCTGATTGGCTCGATCAGCACGGTTGCGATGTGCCTGGGGCTGTTTGCAGCGCATGTGGTGTCGCGCATGCTGCCGCTGGTGCTGATTCGCGCCATGCCGCATGTGGGCGACGTAGCTACCACCAAGTCAAAGCCGCTGGCGGACCAGATCAGTTGGGACAGCCTGGCAGTCGCATTTTTATGGTCGTTTAGCGCGCTAGCTCTCGTATATCACGCACAAAAAGATATGAATTTAATAGCGCCTGTACTCGCCGCCGTGCTGGCGCTCTTGTGGATGTGGCGGCTCTTCTGGCGACGTTTGCAGGGATTTACGGGTGACTGTCTGGGTGCCACGCAACAGGTATGCGAGCTGGCGTTTTACCTCGGGCTGGCGTTGACATTATGAAACTGTGGCTGGTACGCCATGCGCAGCCGCTCATCGCGCGGGGCATCTGCTACGGTGCCACCAATGTACCGGCAGATACCGTAGCGACACAGCAAGCCGCGCAAGCGCTGGCGCAGGCCTTGCCGCCAGGCATTTCCATCACGGCGTCGTCACTTCAAAGATGTGAGCAGCTTGCGCTATTTTTACAAAGGCTGCGGCCTGATTTGACTTATCGATTTGACGCGCGCCTCAAAGAAATGGACTTTGGCCGCTGGGAAGGTCGGCGTTGGGATGACATCGCTCTGCACGAGCTTGAGCAATGGACTACCCACTTTGGTCATTGGCGGTGTGGCGGGGCAGAAAGCGTGCAGGATGTGATGGCGCGCGTGGCTAGCTTGTGGGATGAGGCGCAGTCGGCGGGTGATGACGCGGTATGGGTCACGCATGCTGGCGTGATTCGCGCAGCGATGCTGCTGTCGCAAGGTGTGCGAGACGTGACGCGGGCGGACCAGTGGCCCTCGCGGGCTATCGTATTCGGGCAGGCCACCGAGCTTCTGGTCTGATCTCATTTTTGGAAAAACTGTATCAGCACCAGCGGTTACGATCGGCCAGAAGGTGTCAAAACATGCATGAAAGGGAATCTGGATGCGAGCGCATGACAGACGAAATTGAAGTCGCCATCATTGGTGCAGGTCTGGGTGGGTTGTGCGCCGCCATTCGCTTGCAGCGGCAAGGCATCACGTCGATCACGGTGCTGGAGCGCAGCGCCGAGGTCGGTGGTACGTGGCGCGACAACGTTTACCCCGGCTGCGCGTGCGATGTGCCGTCGCACCTCTACTCGCTCTCGTTTGAGCCCAATACCGAGTGGACGCGGCCCTACCCGCAGCGTGCAGAAATCCAAGCCTATATTTTGCGGGTGGTGGAGAAGTACAAGCTGCGCGATGTGATTCGCTTCAGCACCGAAGTGAGTCAAATCCGGTGGATGCCGCAGCTCGCGCGCTGGCAGGTTGACCAGCAAGGCCAAGGCTCGCTGCTGGCAAGACACGTGATTTTGGCGACAGGGCCTTTGAACAAACCCCTCATCCCCAATGTGCCAGGCATCGAAACCTTTAAAGGAGTCGCGTTTCACTCCAACCAATGGCGCGCTGACGTTTCGCTGGCGGGTAAGCGTGTGGCGGTGGTGGGCACTGGGGCCAGCGCCGTACAGCTCGTGCCAGAAATTGCGCCACAGTGCGAAACGCTCACAGTGTTCCAGCGCACTCCCGCGTGGGTGCTGCCGCGCAAAGACACGCCGTATGGGCCCTTGAAACTTTGGCTCTACCGCAACGTACCCGGCTTACAGCGCCTGAATCGCTGGCGTGTCTATTGGTTCAATGAGTTCATTGGCATGGGTTTTATGGGTTCAAATCGCATGCAAAGCCTGCTGCGTGGTTACTCCAAATTGCACATGCGCCAGCAGATCGCCGACAAAGCCCTGCGAGATGCGCTCACGCCCGACTTCACGCCAGGCTGCAAACGCCTGCTGATTTCCAATAGCTGGTTCCCGGCATTGCAGCGAGGCAATGTGCAGCTAGTAACCAATGCCGTTGCGCGCATTGCACCCGAAGGTGTCGTCAGCGCGCAGGGCGTGTTGTACCCCTGCGACGTGATCATTTGGGGCACGGGCTTCAAGGCGACCGAGTTTGTGACTCCGATGAAAATCTGGGGCGAAGCGGGCCAGCCAGAACTCAGCGACTTATGGCGCAATCAACCCGC
>JANNFW010000453.1:0-16518 GCA_031380235.1 Rhodoferax sp.
GTGCAGTCTGTTCCTCGTTTCTCGGCAGCTTCTGTCCGCGTCGTTGCAGTAATACCAATACCGTTTATCAAGGAGGAATACCGAATGCAAAAATACCCAATACCTGCTTGACAGACCGGGAAGTCCCTGTAGAGAGCTAGATGCCAACTTTATCAAAAAATTGGATCAAAACGGCAAAAATCACGCTCACTAAACCCAATATGGGTATATTGGCGCGATTTTAGGATGATTGTCAAGTCGCCGTCGCCTGCCAGCGCCAGCGCAACATAAAGAGCGCCACGGTGGCATGAATGGCGGCAAAGAGGATCGACATCGCACCTTTGGCCAGCAGCGGGTTGGCCATTCCCAGCAAAAAGCCACCGCCCGCCGCCCCCACCAGCCACGGCAGCAGGCCGTAGAGCACCGCCATCAGCAGCAAAAAGGCGGCGACGGCACGGCGGTTTTTGGCATCGAACGCGAAGAACAGGGCCAACGCGCAGTCGCGCACCATCAGCAGCAAAAACGCGATGGGGTGCAGCAAGACCTGTTGGGCCGACAGCCAGGTTACCGCGTCAGGCTGGCTTAACGTGGCGGAGCCCAGCAGCGCAAACGGCACGGCCAGCGCCAAGGTGGTGGGCCAGCGGGGCAATTGCAGCCAGGCTGCGCGGTACTGGACGGTGGCCAGCCGGGTGATCACGCGCGTCCACAACGGGCGGCGCTGTGGCTCGGTCAATACGGCAAAGTAGGTGAGCACCGCGCACACAACCAAGCCGATGGCGCAAAAGGCCATCAGTTTGTGTTGAGGTGCAAAGCCCGTCAAATAAACCGTGATCATCAGCGCCAAAGCTGGCCAGCCCCAGGGCCATTGGCGCACCGCCAGCACCTGCGCCATGGAGCGCCAAGCCGCCACCAGCGCGCAAGTGGCAAACAGCAGCATCGACAGCAGGGCAAAGTTGACGTTGTTGAATGACTGGCCCCACCAGGTCACGCTCAGTTCACGCTGAATGCCCAACAGCGGCCCCACCGTCCAGAACATCACCGCGACCAGCACCCACACGCCGCCACGGCGAGCCTTGAAGCCACCGTTTTGCACGATTTGCAGATTCACCGCGATCAACAAAGCCTGCAACAGCACGCCAAACAATATCGCTGACAGGCCGGCCTGTAGCACCCAGCCGCCCTGGCCGCTCATCAGCGCAGCGGGCAACGCTATCAGCAAACACAGCGCACCGCCATACCAGCCGTAAGCGCTGGCCCCAGCCAGCTTGCCCCAGGTCATCGCCCACGGCTGCATCGCGCTCATACGTTGTTGATCCCAGGTGCGGTCGGTGATCTCATCCGTCACACTGGCGCCCGCCGCCAGCGTTCCCATGCCCCACACCAGCACGACAAACAGCCCTGCACCCGTGAATGCGATGGCTTGCAGAGATGCAGTGCGATCTACGCCGGTCAAAAAGGCGGCCACGAAACAGGCCAGCAAGAGCGCGGGCAGGATAGCCAGCCGCGTGGCAGACAGCCCCAGCCAAAGTTGGCGTCGAAATTCAGGGTTCATGCGGGGGCTCCAGTGCGGGCGGTGGCTGAGCGCTCCGCCGCGAGTGACTTCAAATACGACTGCTGCAGGTTCTCGGTGATCGGCGCAATCACAGTCAGTCCGTGGCCCGCGCCTACGCAAGCGCTCACCAGCGCGGCCTGCACAGCCGCATCGCCACGCAAGCTGATCTCTACCGCGTTGTCATCGGTACGGCGCAGCGTCACGTTCGCCTGAGTTTTCAGCCACGCAGCAACGGGCTCGGCACTGTGGACGAACTCTAGCCGCAGCGTGCGTTCTGCTGAGGGCCCCGCGCCAGTAACCGGTACTGCACCTAACGCCCGATGCTCTAACATGCGGCCCTGGTTCAGCGCCAGCATGTGGGTGGAATATTCGTCAAGCTCGGCCAAAATGTGGCTCGACACCAGCAAGCTCATACCCTGCGCCTGTAGCGTCTTGAACACACCGGCCAGCGAGCTGCGCGCCTCGGGGTCCAGCCCGCTGGCGGGTTCATCCAGCAGCAACACTTGGGGCGAGTGGATGATTGCCTGCCCAATCGCCAAACGCTGGCGCTGCCCGCGTGAAAGCGTGCTGGCCATGTTCAGCAATTTCTCACTCAGGCCCATGCGCTGGGCAGTCGTTTTCACCGCGCCCGCCACGGCATCAACACCCAGCCCCTGCGAGCGCGCCGCATACTCCAGCCCCTGCGCCACGGTCAGTTCGCCGTACAGCCCAAAGCTGTCCGACAAATACCCCATTAACCGATGCACCTCGCGCCGCGACTCAAACACATCAAGCCCCGCCACGTGAATCGTGCCCGAAAGCGGTGTCTCCAGCGCCGCAATGCAGCGCAGCAGCGTCGTCTTACCCGCGCCATTAGGGCCGACCAGCGCCGTTACCGTGCCCGGGTCAATCTTCAAACTCACCCGCTCCAGCGCGCGAAAGCCGGGGTAGTCGAAGGTAAGGTCGATGACCTCGATGATGTGGTTTGTCAACTGGAGTCCTTGTGCACGTTAGCCTATGTTCAAGGTATTGTCGGGGAACTGCTCGTTGTGATTCGCGTCGCGCACCGACAAGCACCGTCGCATAATGGTGGTTCGATTCACCCCAATGGAGATCGCCATGGGACACGCCGAACAAAACGCCGTTTTTGCCGCCGCCGATTACCTGACCTGGGAGGCAAGCCAGACCGAACGCCACGAGTACATCGATGGCGAAGTTTTTGCTATGGCAGGTGCAGAAGATCGCCACGTCACCGTTTGCGGTAATTTCTATATCGCCCTTCGCCAACATCTGAGTGGCACCCCCTGCCGCACCTACATGGCCGAGATGAAGCTCAACGTCGCCAGCGCCAACCAGTACTTTTATCCCGATGTGATGGTGACATGCAGCGCTACAGACCAGGCCAACCCGCTGATCAAGTCCGAGCCCAAGCTGATCATCGAAGTGCTCTCCCCCAGCACCGCCGCCTACGACCGGGGCCTGAAATTTGGCTACTACCGCGCACTACCAACATTGCAGGAATACATGCTGGTTGACCTGGATACCCGTATCACCGACTGCTACCGCAAGGGCGCAGACGGCCTGTGGGTGCTGCACCCGTTTGGCAAGGGCGAAGCAGTCAAGCTAGCCAGCGTTGATTTGGAGATCAGCGCGGCGGCGTTGTTTGCTGAGGTGGATTAGCGACCTTGCCGCGCGGCGACAGCACATTGCGCAGCCGCCGTGCTGGGTTGGTGTTTCGATCAGGCCGGAACTACCTTAGGCCATAAACCCCAAATCCGCATCAAAGTTAGCCAGCCTCGGAAAGATGTCATTCAAGGCCGACCCCGCGCCAAACCATTTGCCTAACGTAGCGCCCATTTGATCGACGGCAGTGGTGGGGATCCACTTGCCGTTGCCGGTGTCGTCAGGGCCGTTGATGTTGAGGTTGGGGTAGGTGCCGACGATGCTGCCACCTTTGACGGCACCGCCCACCACGAAGTGATTGCTGCCCCAGCCGTGGTCGGAGCCTTGGCCGTTGCTTTGGAAGGTGCGGCCAAAGTCGGAGGCAGAGAACAGGGTGACGTTGTTGGCCACGGCGAGCTCTTCGGTGGCGGCGTAGAACGCGGCGACTGCGGCGCTGATTTCGCCCAGCAGCTCAGTTTGGCGCTGCATTTGGTCGTCACCATGCGTGTCAAAGCCGCCGATGGAGCAGAAAAAGCACTGGCGTGGCAGGCCGAGCTTGTCGCGTGCGGCGACCAGGCGGGCGATCATCTTCAATTGACGGCCCAGGCCGGTGTCGGGGAAGATGGTTTTGAGCGTGTCGCTGCCCAGTGCTTGCGTCAATACGCGCTGGTTGTCGATGGAGCGCGACACCACGTCGGTCCAGGCTTTCTCCAGCAAATGGCCGCGTGATTCGACTAGGGTTTGGCTGATGGCGAGGCTTAACGGGTCGGAACCTGCGGCGTTGTAAAAATCAAAACCAAAGTTTCCGCTGGATGAGACTTTGTAGGCGGCCAGATTGCCGTCGCCCGTCTCCCACAGGTTGCCGCCTGCGACCGACAGCACGCCGTAGCCTCGGTTCACCGCATCGGCCCCCAACTGGCGCTCCATCATGCGACCGCCCCAGCCGTTGCGCGCGGGGCCATCCACGATGGCGCTTTGCCATTGGGCCTGCTGATCGGAGTGAGAGAACAGGTTATCCGGCAAGGGCACGCTGCGGGCGTTCCACTGCGTTTTGCTGGTGGGCACCGCCAGCGGGCCGACGTTGGCAATCAGGCTGGCTTTGCCTTGGTTGAACAGGCCCTGGATGCCCGCCATCGCCGGGTGCAGGCCGTATTCAAGGCCCGCCGCGTTGCTCGGACTTATAGGCAAGAGCGATTCACGCGACAAGGCCAGGTTGGTACGCCCGCGCTGGTACAGGGCGTAGCGTGACGTGTCGCGCGGCACCAATACGTTATTGCCGTCGTTGCCGCCGAACATGAAGAGGCAGACGAGCGCTTTGTAGCCCGGCGCGGTTTGAGCAGCCGCATTCAGGCTGGCCAGCGGCCCCAGGCCCAGCCCCGTGGCGGTGGCAGCACTGGCGATTTTGAGGAACTGGCGGCGCTGGAACTGTTGACGTGCAGCGTTTTGAATCAGATTGGAGTTCATGATGGCGCTTTTATTTTGATTATTTCTGGATCACAAAGTCAGGCGAAATCGCCGTCACGATCAAGGCGGCTTTCACGCGGCGCGTGCGGTCATTGCTGGATGTGCCGGGCAGTGCGCTAATCATTGAGGTTAGGCGCGTGCGAGTGCTGGCACTCATCTGATACATGAAGAAAAGCGCATCCAGCCTGTCTACCAAAGCAGCAGGTGTCGCGGCCAGGGTTTGCAGCGCGGTCAGGTCGAGCTTGAGGCGGCTGTCGCCATTGCCGTAGCCCTCGTCGTTGAAGAAGCTGGCGAAGAAGTTTAGCGACCCGACCACCGAAGTTTCTGTGGTGATCTGGAACTCGGGCGAGTACAGGCCTGCCTTGGCGACGGCACCGGGCTGCCTGAAGTTGGGCGAGAAAAAGTTAAACACCGAGGGCGACAGCAGCGGGCTCTGGCCCAGCGCCTCGTCCGCGCCGTCTAAATAATGAAGGCTGTTGATGCCGTTCTGGCTTTTTGCCCCCAGCGCACGCAAGAACGTGGCGAAGCGGATCACCGGCTCGCGCTGCTTGCCGTAGTTGGCGGCTTGCGCGGTGGTCGCGCGCGCTTCGGGGTCGAGCAACACGGCTTGCACCACGGCCTTCAGGTCGCCACGTACGTTCGCGCCATTGTTGGCAAACACCGCAGCCACGCGCTGGATGTAAGCGGCGCTCGGGTTGCTGGTCACCATGCGCTGAATCAACTGGCGGCCAATGAAGGGGCCGACGTTGGCGTGGTTGAAGATGTTGTCCAGCGCGTCGTTCAGGTCTTTCTCGGGCGTTTGGCCGCCAGGCAGCGTCACGCCACTGAGCAGCTTCTTGGACTCGGGCGAATGCATTGACGCAAACGCTTTCATGGGAGTCGTCCAGTTGCTGTCCAGGTTTTCATCCGCATCATGAAATTCTTTGGGTTTGGCGGGGTTTTGCGAGGCAAATGTCCAGCCTGAGAAGGCCATGGCAAAGCCTTTGACCTGCTCTTCGCTGAACGACGGAACCGGTTTGCCATTCGTGCCAGTCTTTGCGCTGCCGTCCGCATTGAGCTCCACCAGGCCGATGGAGAACAGTTGCAGTACCTCGCGCGCATAGTTTTCATTCGGGTGGATGCCTTTGGCCGCGTCGTCCTTCTCGCTCTCAATCATGTTGAGGTAGTAGCCCATCGCCGGGTGCAGCGTGACCTCGCCCAGCAGCGTGCGGAAGTTGCCAAACGCGTTGCGATTGAGCAAATCCATGTACGACGACATGGCGTAGGGCTTGATGTCTGGCGCAATGTTGGAGATCACCAGAATCTGGCTTAAGGCAAACGACATGCGCGCGCGCAGCTGGTCGGTGCCCGTCAGCCACTGCTGCCAAATCGCTTCGTAGCTCATCTCCTCCGTGGTCTTGCCTTCTTTTTCACGGCTCTTTTGCGAATCCAAGTAGGTGGTTTGAAGTTGCGTGGGCGCACCAAACTGTGCCCACAGCCAGTGCGGCAGACCCTCAGCGCGGAGAGCTTCGATTTCGTCGACCGACTTTGCGCCAAAGCTGGCCTGGGTGAGGAAGCGGGCGGCATCCTGCGCGCTGAGGCGGGCATCGGGTGCGGGGCGGGCGGGTTCGGTGCCCGCTGGCGTCAGCACGATCGTACTGGGTAGGGCGCTGGGGGTGACGTCGATAGCAGTGTCAACATTTGCGCCAGCAACCGCGCCGCCACCACCTCCACCACCGCAAGCCGCCAGGGCAGATGCGGCCAATGCGGAAAGCGCCGCCAAGCCTGGTTGTGTGGCGGAGTCATCATCCGCGTCAATTGAAAGCTGTTCTGCCAGTTCCATCGACCATTTCTCCTCATGTTGTTGAGATCGTTATCAACATTGACAGCGACCTCTTTTGTTACATATGAGTATTGGCGAAAACTCGCACTTTGGAACGTAACCAGACGTGTGGGATTGTGAGCAAATCAGGGTGGAATGGCCTGGTCTTGGAAGGCATTTAAAATTAACCTGTAGGTTAATAAATGGCGCTTCTTCTGCAAAAAACTTGAAATTTTTGATTAAATCGTGCTCTAGCTCTCGTGCTTATTTAAAATATTGCTATTAATATAGCAGCATTTGTATGAATGCTCTCAACCAGCGTGGTGACGAGCAAAAAAAACCGCCGCAACCGTGAGATTGGGGCGGGATGCTGGGGCTGATCGGCTAGATCAGCGCTGATGCACGGTCAACAATTAACCGCGTTCACCATTCAAAGGCAAAGTTCCGGCCCGGCGCGCTGCAAAGTACTCGGCTTTGACGGCTTCGCGGCTGACTGTAGCGGGTGCTGCGGCTTGGCGAACTTCCTGCCCTTCACCCGTGGGTGGCAAGGTGCCAGCCTGACGGGCGGCGAAGTAGTCCGCGCGAACAGCATCGCGGGTCAATTCACTGCGCGTTGCTTTGATGACCACGGTTTGGCCTTCACCGTTGACGGGCAAAGTGCCGTTGGCGCGGGCTTGCTTGAATTCAGCGCGAACTTGCTCGCGGGTCAGTGCGCCTGTGTCAGCAGCGAAGCTGGCACTTGCAAACAGGCCTGCGGTCAAGCTAGCAGCGACGATTAAAGCGGATTTGTTGAATGTGTTTTTCATGATGATTCCTTCTTAAAAACAGGTTGAGAAAACCTGGTGGGTCAGCTGAGTCGGGCTTCATCAGCCCTGCCGTCCTATCCAGTCTCGGTGAGTCGTCAATTGGTTTGGCTCATCGATGGGTTGAACTGTACTCTTGCTAATTACGAAGATAAATACGACTCGTGTCAATGGTTAATTTCTGTTTATGAAATAATAAGCCCTTGAACACCCCGTGTTAACCCCAAGGAGCCTCACTTTTGGACCGTCTTTTGTCGATGCGCGCCTTCCAGCAAGTGGTGGACGACGGCAGTTTCGCCGCCGCCGCGCGCACGTTGGACATATCGCCCGCCGTGATGACGCGCCTGATCACCGACCTGGAGCAGCACCTGGGTGCTCGCCTGATGCAGCGCACCACGCGTAAACAAGCGCTAACGGACGCTGGCCAGGCCTATTTGCTTCGTGTGCGCAATATCTTGAGCGACCTGGACGAAGCCGAGAGCACCACGCGCCAAAGTACGGCAGAACTGGCGGGGCTGCTACGAATTCATACACAACCCGTGCTGGCCGTGCACGTTTTGGCCCCCGTGGTGGCGGAGTTTCGCAAGCGGTATCCAAAAGTGGAACTGGACATCACGGTTGACGATCCAACCGTGTCCCCGATTGAAGACTATGACCTGACGATTCTGGGTGCGCGCGATGATTACGATGCCAATGTGGTGGCCCGCAAGGTGGTTGAATCCGAAGGCTTGCTTTGCGCATCGCCCGCCTACCTGCGCAGCGCGGGCACGCCACTGCGGCCTGAAGATTTACATGAGTTTGCATTTTTGCGGCTGAATATCCCCGGCGCGCATGCGCGTGACATCACCTTGATCAATCCGGACGAGTCGGACCGCGTCTTGACGGCCAAAATCAGACCAGTGTTGACGGCCAACCACAGCGACACCCTGCTGCGTGCCACGCTGGACGGAGCGGGCATCTGCCATCAGCCCGTGGCGTTGGTCGCGCCTTATCTCAAGCAAGGAACACTTCGGCGCGTTTTGGCTCCCTGGATTACCGGGCGATTTGCGGTTTATGTGGCCTTGCCCAGCCGGAAATTCGTCCCAGCGCGCGCGCGGGTGTTCATGGAGTTTCTGATTGAGCAATCCCGGCTGAACGCTGACATCGCCAAGCGGGCCTGGGAGTTGGATCTACGGGAGTAAAAACCCGATTTGCCGCCACGCCTCAAACACCGTTACCGCCACCGCGTTGGACAGGTTCAAGCTGCGCTGGCCCGGCTGCATCGGCAGCTTCAGGCACTGTGATGGCGCGAAGTCCGTGCGAACCGCGTCACTCAAACCTTTGGTTTCCGAGCCAAACACCAGCCAGTCGCCTTTTTTGAATTGCATCTCAAACACATTGCCTGTTCCCCGCGTGGTCAGGGCGAACATGCGCTCGGGTGATGGGCGTTCGAGTAACAGGAAAGCCTGCCAGTTGGCGTGGCGCTTGGTTTGCGCGTACTCGTGGTAGTCCAACCCCGCACGGCGCATCTGGCGGTCTTCCATCGAGAAGCCCAGCGGCTCGATCAAGTGCAATTTGCAGCCGGTGTTGGCCGCCAGGCGGATCACATTGCCAGTGTTGGGGGGAATTTCGGGCTCGACCAGGACGATGTTGAACATGGGGAATCAGGCGCTTTCTGTCAATCAACTTCAGTTCTTGCGAAGACCAAGCCGGTGATGTGGGCCGCACCCGCTGCTCTCAGAGCGCTGGCCGCCCCGTGCAGTGTTGCTCCCGTCGTCATCACATCGTCGACCAGCACGATGCGTTTGCCCCGCACCTGCGCGGCCAACAGCGGCTCCACTGCGAACGCATCCGCCATCGCGCGCTGGCGGTCTTCGCGGTCCAACAGGCTCAGCGCGGGGGTGTCTTTAATGCGCAGCAGCATCTTGGAGTCCAGCTTCGTGGTCTTTAGTGCCCGGGTCAACACCAGCGCCTGGTTATAGCCCCGAGCGTGCAGCCGCATTGCGGACAGCGGCATCGGTATCACTAAGTCTGCAGCACCTAGCGCAGGCTGCACGTCGGGGTTGGCGCGCATCACCTGTGCGATCTGTGCGGCCCAGGCGGGTCTGCCATGGAACTTGAACAAGCCTATCAGTCCTGCCCAGGGGTACTCGTAAGACACGGCAGCCACACAAGCATCTAGCGCGGCGGGATGGTTAACGCAAGCACCGCAACGCAGAATGCTGGCGTGCACCCGCAGGGCGCAGGTACGGCAGCGCGGCTGCGGTTGCGCAAAACGGCGAATGCAGTCCTGGCAGACGGGCTGGCTTGGCCAAGCATGGCAGACCTCGCATTGGCTGGGTAGGGTGGCTGATATCCGGTCAAGTAACGCGCTGAACATCGGGTCAATATACTCGCCCGGTTACTTCTGCCGAACCATGCCGACTTCCCTCCCACCCACGATTGACCCCGTCGCCGCCCAGCACTGGGATCAGTTGCTGATGGATGAAACGTCACCCTGGCTGCATGAGGAGGTCGCGCGCCGTATGCAGGAGCGGCTGGACTGGATCAAGCTTCAGCCCGAGCGTTGGGCGCATTGGTCGCCCGCGCGGGGAGGGCTAGCTGGGCATGCGCTTGTGACCCGGCGGTATCCGTCTGCCGAGTGTTACGTGATGGAGCCGTCAGTCCGGCAGATGCAAGCAACCCGTGAGATGCTGAGAAAACCGTGGTGGCGTACTGCCCGTTGGACGGGGTCTGCTACGCATTTTGAAGACCCCGCAGGTGAGAGCGTGCAAATGCTATGGGCCAACATGGCCTTGCACATGTCTGCAGATCCTCAACACTTGATCCAACGATGGCATCAGACACTGGCAGTGGACGGCTTCTTGATGTTTTCCTGTCTTGGGCCCGACAGTCTTCGTGAAATCCGCGCGGTCTACCATCGACTCGGTTGGCCAGCACCTTCGCATGAGTTCACCGACATGCACGACTGGGGTGACATGCTGGTGGCGGCAGGCTTTGCCGAACCGGTGCTGGACATGGAGCGCATCGTACTGACTTTCGCCACGCCCGAGCGCCTGCTTGCCGAACTGCGCACGCTGGGGCGCAACCTTCACCCCGCGCGCTTCCCCAGCCTGCGCGGGCGTGGTTGGCTCCTAACTTTGCAGAATGAACTGAAACAGGAATCTAAAGGCGACGCGCTTTCCCTCACGTTTGAGGTGATTTACGGCCATGCCCTTAAACCCAAACGTCGGCTTGTGGTGCAACCAGAGATGCGGCTGTCGCTGGATGAAATGCGCAAGCAGTTGAATTTGCGTTGATGGAGCCTATGGGGTGACACGTGGTTAGGTATCTGGGTCTGCGCAATTGCCCTTGACCACGCCTGACTCCGCAACAGGGTTAAGCGCTGGTTGTCAGCCAAACCAGCCCCTTGCCTCGGCTACAATAGTTGCAACTCATTTAGGGTATTTCCCCCAGACTTTCGCGTCGGTGAACAACACCTCCGCGCAATGGCCCAGGCAACTCGTGTGACAAATCTGGTTTTTCGCTTCGCAACGGTGCACGGCCAAAACATTCAGTGGTTTTTGCGGCGCAACTGCTCCATTACACCGAGCCAGTTGGGGCTGGCGTATTTGTCGTTGTGCATCGTCTCTCTGGGCATCAGCGCCGCGTTTTGGTTTCATGGCGCGACGTACATTTTGCCGTTCGCCGGTGTTGAATTGGTGATGGTGGGCGCAGCGTTCCTGGTTTACGCGCGTCACGCCAGCGACGGTGAAAGAATTTTCCTGACAGGCCCGCAGCTGGTGGTAGAGCTTGAAAGTGGTGGGAAATTGCAAAGGGCCGAGTTTCAGCGTGAATGGGTGCGGGTTGAACCGCAGGCGGGCGACGGATCGTTGATCGAGCTGTCGGCCCAGGGTCGGTCGATCAATGTCGGGCGGTTTGTCCGACCTGAGTTGCGCCCTGTGTTGGCCCGCGAGATCCGAATGGCGCTGCGCAGCGCGTGAAGTTTTGGAATCAAGTTGTTGGTGAAATCAAGTTTTAAGGCAATGAAGAAGTGAACACGATGAAGAGCATTTTCAACGCACTGCCCAAGTTTGTGGCAAGACCTTTGCTGGCCCTGGGTGCAGTTGCGGCCACGGCAGCCCACGCCGTCAACGACCTGCCGGGCGGTCCGGCGGTCAATCAGCTCAATCTGCACCCTGCGGTAACCAAGATCGCGCAAGAGCAGGCCTGGCTGCACTGGTTCATGTTGATCGTGTGCTCGGTGATCTTTGTGGCGGTGTTCGCAGTCATGTTCTATTCGATCTGGAAGCACCGCAAGTCCAAAGGTTACAAAGCCGCCAACTTCCATGAATCCGTCACCGTCGAAATTATTTGGACGATCGTTCCTTTCGTCATCGTGATCTTGATGGCCCTGCCCGCCACCAAAGTGATTGTGGCGATGAAGGATACGACCAACGCCGACCTCACCATCAAGGCCACGGGCCACCAGTGGAAATGGGGCTATGACTACATCAAGGGCGAAGGTGAGGGCATCGGCTTCATCTCCCAATTGGATTCCACGCACCGCGAAATGTCTAACAATGGCGGCCCAAAGCCCGGCCAAGTGGTGGACAACTACTTGCTGAAAGTGGACAACCCGCTGGTCGTACCCGTTGACAAAAAGGTGCGGGTGATCGTTACCGCTGTCGATGTGATTCATGCCTTCATGGTGCCCTCGTTCGGCATCAAGCAGGATGCGATCCCAGGTTTCGTGCGCGATACCTGGTTTCGCGCGGAAAAAATCGGCGACTACTACGGTCAGTGCGCGGAACTGTGCGGCAAAGAGCACGCTTACATGCCGATCCACGTGAAAGTGGTGTCGGCGCAAGATTACGCGGTATGGGTCGATGGTGAGCGCAAGAAGATTGCCGCCAAAGCGGATGATCCGACCAAAGTTTGGACTGCGCAAGACATTACCGCTCGTGGCGAAAAAGTCTATGCAGCCAACTGTGCTGCCTGTCATTTGCCAACTGGCAAGGGTGCGGGGCCGATCAAGCCTTTGGATGGGGCGGCGGTGGTCTTGGACGCTGATGCCTCAAAAGAGATTATGGTGTTGCTCAAAGGGCAAAATAACGGGGCCATGCCGGCTTGGAAGCAGTTGAGCGACACCGACTTGGCAGCCGTCATCACTTACACCAAAAACAACTGGTCGAACAAGACTGGTCAGTTGGTGCAGCCTGCGGAAATTACCGCTGCACGCAAGCTTTAAGTTAGCGCTTTCTAACCGCAGCGACAGCCATACCGCAAATATTTGAGATTCAGAGCATCGAGAAGGACATCAGCATGAGCGCCGTATTAGATCCCCAAAATCACACCGCTGGTCACACCGCTGGACATGGCTACGGTGGTCATGACGAACACGGTGCCCCAGCCGGCTGGCGCCGCTGGGTGTTCGCAACCAACCACAAAGATATCGGAACGCTGTATTTGCTGTTCTCGTTTGCGATGTTGATGGTGGGTGGCGCTTTGGCGCTGACCATCCGCGCTGAGTTATTCCAGCCAGGTCTTCAGTTGGTCAATCCTGAGTTGTTCAACCAATTGACGACGATGCACGGCATCATCATGGTGTTCGGCGCGATCATGCCGGCCTTTGTCGGTTTTGCCAACTGGATGATCCCGCTGCAAATTGGCGCGGCAGACATGGCGTTTGCGCGGATGAACAACTTCAGCTTTTGGCTGGTCATCCCTGCGGGCCTGATGGTTGTCGGATCGTTCTTCTTGCCGGGTGGCGCACCCGCAGGTGGCTGGACGCTCTACGCCCCGCTCTCTCTACAGATGGGTCCTGGTATGGATGCCGGTATCTTTGCCCTGCACATTTTGGGTGCAAGCTCCATCATGGGTTCGATCAACATCATCGTGACCATTCTCAATATGCGCGCGCCCGGCATGACCTTGATGAAAATGCCGATGTTCTGCTGGACCTGGCTGATCACCGCTTATTTGCTGATTGCCGTGATGCCGGTGTTGGCCGGTGCCATCACCATGACGCTGACAGATCGCCACTTCGGGACCAGTTTCTTCAACCCAGCGGGTGGCGGCGACCCGGTGATGTTCCAGCATATTTTCTGGTTCTTCGGTCATCCTGAGGTTTACATTATGATCTTGCCGGCCTTCGGCATCATCAGCCAGATCGTGCCTGCGTTCTCACGCAAGCGCCTGTTTGGCTATGCGTCAATGGTGTACGCGACCTCAAGCATTGCGATTTTGAGCTTCATCGTGTGGGCCCATCACATGTTCACCACCGGTATGCCGGTGACGGGTCAGTTGTTCTTCATGTATGCCACCATGTTGATCGCAGTGCCGACCGCCGTGAAAATCTTCAACTGGATTGCAACGATGTGGCAGGGCTCAATGACGTTTGAGACGCCCATGCTGTTTGCCGTCGGCTTCATCTTTGTGTTTACGATGGGTGGATTCACTGGCTTGATTTTGGCCATGGCGCCGATTGACATCCAATTGCAGGATACTTATTACGTGGTGGCTCACTTCCACTACGTGCTGGTGGCGGGTTCGCTGTACGGCATGTTTGCAGGCTATTACTACTGGTCGCCGAAGTGGACAGGGGTGATGTACAACGAAACGCGCGGCAAGATTCACTTCTGGTGGAGCCTGATCGCCTTCAACGTCACGTTCTTCCCAATGCACTTTTTGGGCCTGGCGGGTATGCCACGCCGCTACGCCGACTACCCGATGCAGTTTGCGGACTTCAACATGATTGCGTCGATTGGCGGGTTTGCGTTTGGCATCGCCCAAGTCTATTTCTTCTTCTTTATCGTGTTGCCCGCCATGATGGGTAAGGGCGAGAAAGCGCCGCAAAAACCTTGGGAGGGAGCGGAAGGGCTGGAGTGGGAGGTGCCGTCACCTGCGCCATTCCATACCTTCGAAACCCCGCCTAAGCTTGATCACACCGCGACACGCATCGTTGGCTAATTTGAGATGAACGAAGAACAGAAAAAGTCCAACCTGAAAACGGGACTGATATTGCTGTCAGTCGTGTTGGTATTTCTGGTTGGTTTTGTTGCCAAGATCGTTTTGCTGGGCAAGTAGCCTCACTACTAGACACCATGATTAGCAGCGAAAACACCAAAATGCTGGGTAAACTGGCCGTCGTGACGGCGGGGATGTTTGCCTTTGGGTATGCGCTGGTGCCGATCTATAAAGCGCTTTGCGAAGTCACTGGCATCAATATTCTGGCGCTCGGGGAAAAGAACTTACCCGGTCAATCCAACAGCTATTCGGCCAATACCCAGATCGACACGACTCGTACCATCACGGTTGAGTTCGATGCCAATGCGCGCGGCCCTTGGCGCTTCAAGCCGCAGAAAAATTCAATGACGGTCCACCCTGGCGAGTTGGCAACCGTGATGTACGAGTTTGAAAACACGCAGGATCGTCGGATGTCGGCGCAAGCCATTCCCAGCTATGCGCCGCATCAGGCCGCCTCCCATTTCAACAAGCTGGAATGCTTTTGTTTTGCACAGCACACGTTGGAGCCGGGTGAGAAGAAGCAATGGCCTGTTGCCTTCGTGATTGATGGAAAGCTGTCGAAAGATGTCACCACCATCACGCTGTCGTATACATTTTTTGAGGTGGGTAGCAAGACGCCATCAGCGCCTTCTGCTTCAACAACGCAAGTGCTAAAAGTGGGAGCGGGGGCATGAAAGAAAAGCCTACCCATGGTTCTTTCGGACGAAGCCTTAAAACGGTGGCATGGTCTTTTCTCGGCATTCGAAAAAGCAGCGAGTATCAACAGGATTTGGCATCGGTCAATCCACTCCACATTGTTTTGGTAGCCATTGGCGGCGTTGCGATTTTTGTGGTGAGTTTGATGTTGTTTGTGAACTGGGTGGCCGTCCAGTAGGCGCCAAATAGGTGATCAGCATTGAACGTAGAGAACACAGTTTTAATTGAAATGAAGGATTTGAAATGAGCTCGGCAACACACGGCGCACAGCCCTATTACTTTGTGCCCAACCCGTCTCGGCATCCGGCCTTTGCGTCGTTTGGCCTGTTGTTAACATTCTTCGGCGCCGCCCAATGGATCAACGGTGCCGATTGGGGCAAGTGGGTCATGACGGTGGGCTTGGTGTGGTTCTTGGTGGTGCTGTTCCAGTGGTTCAGCGATGCGATCACTGAGAGCCAAAACGGCCAGTATGGTCACCGAGTTGATCTGTCCTACCGCTGGAGCATGAGCTGGTTCATCTTTTCTGAAGTGATGTTTTTCGGCGCGTTTTTCACGGCGTTGTGGTGGGCGCGTTCACATTCAGTGCCTGAGTTGGGTAATCTGGAAAACGCCTTGCTTTGGCCAGACTTCAAAGCAGCATGGCCAAGCTCGGTTGCCGGTGCAACGGCTTCTCCAGCAGGCATTGTGGAGCCGTTCACGACGATGACGCCGTTTTGGCTCCCCACCATCAACACCGCGCTACTGCTCTCGTCCGGCGTGACGCTGACGATTGCGCACCATGCTCTCCAGCATGGGAATCGGGGCCGAACCATCGCGTTCATGTGGCTCACCGTTTTGCTGGGCATCGTGTTTTTGGGGGTCCAGGGCTACGAGTATTACCACGCCTACACTGATCTGAATCTGAAGTTGACGTCTGGTGTTTACGGTTCAACATTTTTCATGTTGACCGGTTTTCACGGCTTTCACGTCTTCATCGGCATGTTGATGCTGCTGTTCATTACCTTGCGACTGCAAAGAGGGCACTTCACGGCGGACAAGCACTTTGGTTTCGAGGGTGCAGCTTGGTATTGGCATTTCGTCGACGTCGTTTGGCTGGGTCTTTACCTGCTTGTATATTGGTTGTAGGTATCGGGTGCACACAAAAAAGGCACCGCATGAGGTGCCTTTTTTGATGGCCTTTTCGACGAATTCACCCGCTTGGCAGCGAGAGCGTTTTATCCGCCGGTCGGGATTCCGGTGGGCCTGATGTACCCGAACTTCCAGGCCAGCAGAATGCAGACGAAGAGCAGTATCGAAAAGCCCACCCGCAGTGCCAGGGCGCGAAACATATTGTTCGATTTTTGTTGATCGTTGTTGCCGCCACGCATCATGAAAAACAAAGCACTGCCCAAAGCGCCGATGATGCCCACAAACCCGAAGATAACGAAATATTTCATAGGCCAGATTATCCCGTGAGCACGCGTTTGAAGTTTTGGTTGATCACGATGGCCGCTCTAATCGGTATCGTACTGACGCTGGCGCTGGGTCGCTGGCAGCTTTCGCGCGCTGCACAAAAAGAAGACTTGCAAGCAGCCATCATCGTGCAAAGCCAGCGC
>JANNFW010000481.1:0-1888 GCA_031380235.1 Rhodoferax sp.
AGGCCTGTCGATCTCAGCACCCGCTGGCCGCATGGAAGACGGATGGTTGCCCAAATTGCAATCGACCGCTAATGAAATTTCAGCGACGCTGGGGTACAGGATGGATTCAGTTCCGTCGTGAAAACGTAGCGAAAAAGTTAATAAAAAAAGGCAGCCTCGGCTGCCTTTTCTGAGTGTCTACCGAAATTTACTTCGGCATTATCACGGTGTCGATGACGTGGATCACGCCATTGTCAGCAACGATGTCGGTCTTGATAACTTTGGCTTTGTCGACCATGACGCCGCCGGAGGTGGCAATCGTCATTTCGGAACCCTGAACCGTCTTGACCTTGCCCGCCTTCACGTCAGCCGCCATCACTTTGCCGCCGACAACGTGGTAGGTCAACACCGAGGTCAACTTGGCTTTGTCTTTGAGCAACGCGTCCAGGTCAGCCTTGGGGATTTTGGCGAAGGCTTCGTCGGTGGGAGCAAACACGGTGAACGGGCCTGGGCCTTTAAGGGTGTCGATCAGACCAGCGGCGGTCAACGCAGCGGCCAAAGTTTTGAAGGTGCCCGCGCCAACGGCGGTGTCAACGATGTCTTTGGCTTGAACAGAGAATGCGGCGGTAACGGCCAGCAGGGAAGCGATGAGGATCTTCTTCATGGGTAGCTCCTAAAGAGTACTAATTCAGTACGGTCACCCAAAATCAGGTGTATTCGGACTATATAGACTCTTTAGTCACCACAAAGACTGTATGGTATTTAAATGCCCCGTTTGGTAACAAACGGTTAACAATCAACGCCCTGGCGGGCCACCGCGTCCGGCAATATGGCGGAACATGATGCGGCCTTTGCTCAGGTCGTAAGGTGAGAGTTCGAGCGAGACATCATCCCCTGCAATGATGCGGATGTGGTGTTTGCGCATTTTTCCGCCGGTGTAGGCAATGAGCTCGTGTCCGTTCTCCAGCGTGACGCGAAAGCGCGAGTCGGGCAACACCTCGTTGACCTTACCGCGCATCTCAATCAGTTCTTCTTTAGCCTTATGTGTCAATAACTCCTGAATTCGGGCCCATACATTTAATTTTTAGGCAACCCTCGATTATAGAGTCATCGACCCGTACTGTGCTTAAGACTTCTTGGAGACCATCGCGTAGATGAACAGAAGAATCACCGCACCAACGACCGAGGCGATCCAGCCCGCCACATCGCCCGGCTTGTACCAACCCATTGCAACGCCAGCATAGCTCGCGAGGAACGAGCCGGCAACACCCAGCAGCGCGGTCATGATCCAGCCCAGCTTGTCGTCACCGGGTTTCACGGCGCGGGCAATGAAACCGACGATCAAGCCGACGAACAGAGTGGTAAGAATGGACATCATGATGTTTGGACTCCTAATTTTTCAGTGAATGTGGGAAACGTCAGCGCAATATAACTCACGGCACTTCACTCTGAACTCTTCTTGGCCGGTTTGGTCTTCTTGAGCAATCGCTCAGCTTCCGTCACCTGCCCCACCGCGAGCCACTGCATGAATTCAGCCGGAGTCTCCAGCGTGATCCGCCCCAAAGCACACGCCCTGAAATCAAAAATCACAATCTCTGCGGCCTTCTGCAAGTTGACCCGATTGCCCGCCTGAATCGCACCGCGCTGGCGACCAATCGCGCTGAGCAAATTGTCATCGCCCATGACAGCGACACCCGTCAATTTGTAGCGCGACTCCAATGCGTGGGCGTAATGCAACTTGAGATACGCCAGCAGCGACCACGCCACGTCTTCGTCGTCATACGCATTGCGGCCAATCGCGCCACTGGCGGCCAGGTTGTAGCCGCTTTGAGGCACGATGATTCGGGGCCACAGCACGCCGGGCGTGTCAAACAAGTAGAAGCCATCGGCCAGCGTGATGCGTTGCTCC
>JANNFW010000531.1:0-5595 GCA_031380235.1 Rhodoferax sp.
CTCCCCGAGCACGCAAAAGCCCAAGGGTGATGGGCCTGCGCGTTGCTGAGGGCGCGGCGGTCCAGATCAAAAATGTGCTGCGCGGCGGTGCAGCAGAAGCAGCGGGTTTCGCGGCGGGCGATGAGTGGTTTGGTATCGAAATCGGGACCACAAAACCGCGTCGCGGCAAGTCCGCACCCACAAACCCAGGTTGGCGCATCAACAAGCTGGAGGATGTCACCCTCTACGCAGGGGCGCACAGCGAAGTGAACGCGCTCGTTGCCCGCGATAAGCGGCTGTTGACGTTGCCATTGACGTTGCCCAAGGCGGAGACTACTTGGCGGCTGGTGTCGCGTGAACCGAAGCTGGTGGCGGGGTGGTTGGGCGGGTGAGCATGTGCCGCAATATCAAAACCCTCTTCAACTTCGCGCCGCCCGCAACCGAACTGGAAATCCGCGACGCCTCTTTGCAGTTCGTGCGCAAGCTCAGCGGATTCTCGGTTCCGTCTAAAGCGAACGAGGCAGCTTTCGACGCGGCGGTCGAGGAAGTGGCGGCCTCAGCGAGGAAATTGATCGCCAGTCTCGTCACACATGCGCATCCCCGTGACCGCGCCGTGGAAGCCGCAAAAGCCAAAGCCAGGTCAGCACTGCGGTTCGGCGACAGCGCTGGGTCATGAACGGCGATGCCTGCGCCCGCGCTACCATGCGAATTACTATGCAGCTTTCGTTATTGGGCCGGACGGGCACAACATCGAAGTGGTTTGCAACGAACCCGAGGCCTAATTCCATTTCTAAGTCATCCGTGAACGTTGTTGCACCTCCTAGCCGTGCTAAAGCACTTTCTTCGTCGGTGCGCCTAGTTCACGAATGATTTGGAAATGGAATAATCCTTTACAGAGACTTCCTAAATAGTCAAACGGGGTACATCCAACAATGGCAACTGAACCCAAGGTCAAAGGCCCAGCCTCCTACTTTCCTTCCATCGAGAAGACCTATGGAAAACCGATGAACCACTGGTTTGACATGGTCGAGAAGGCGGGGCCGCTCAAGCACATGGAGCTGGTCAACGTCCTCAAAACTCAACACCAAATCGGCCACGGACACGCCAACGCCATCGTGGCTTATTTGTCTGTCAAGAAGTAGTTGACATGTAACTCCACTCCGGATCATGAGCGTGCACCGCGATCGATTCACAGGTTGACAAACGTCCCTGTGAGGCGCATAAACGCTGGTGCTCGTGTAACAAACTATTTCAAACCCCTGCACAGGAGATTCACCATGAATAAGCGCTTTTTCATCGCCTGGCTCGTCGTCTTCGTCGCCTGGATGGCTGGCGACTTTGTGGTGCATGGCCTGCTGCTGTCGGCCGACTACGCAAAGCTGCCCAACCTGTTCCGGCCCGAGGCTGAATCTCAACCGTACGTCAAGTGGATGCTGCTCGCCCACGTCATCCTGGCGGGCGCGTTCGCATGGGTCTACTCGTGCGGCGTACAGGCGAAGCCGTGGCTGAATCAGGGTTTGCGTTTTGGCCTGGCCGTGGCCCTGCTGACGGCGGTTCCCACGTACATGATCTATTACGTGGTGCAGCCCATGCCCGCTGTTCTGGTCATCAAGCAGATCGTTTTTGCCAGCGCCTTGTTGCTGATTCTGGGAGCGGTGGTGGCGTTCATGTTCCGAGGTCAGGAGCGAGGTCAAGAGTGAGGCTCAGGCCTTGGGTGACCTCCAAAGTAGCTAATCTACCCAATTTAGGTATATTGAGCATCAAAATGGTCACAAAATCGAAGAATATGAATCGGATTGGCCTCTGGCTCTCGCAAAATATGCGTAATTAGCTATGTATTGTATAGTAAATTCACACTGCTGCGAACACGTCTAGCGGGCTGGCTGTGACGTAAAGCAGACGCGCCAGAAACGCCGTTTCGCCGCTATGCCGCACACAGCAACATGGAAGACATTGGCGTGGAAGAGTCAAAGTTTCTAAGTGCCCTCAAGCCGTACTACGAAGCTTTTGCTGAGCACGACCAGAGCGCCCGCTTGTTGCTCTTGCAACGCGCAATGACACCCGACGCTGAGATCTGGGGGCCTCTACGTCTTTTCGCTGGATATCAGCAGATCTCGGAGAAGATCTCCGGCTTTCACCAAAACTCGCCTGGCTGCAGGCTGGTCCTTGCCACGGGCTTGAACATCTTTCTCAACAGCGCACGCATCGGCTGCGTCATCCTCGGTTCAAAAGGAGAGATACGCGCCAGAGGCGAGGCGCTCATCGAGTTGGCTCCTGACGGTCGAATTCAGCGTGTTATCCCTTTCTGGGAAGCGCTTGCTGCGCTACCGACAGCTTGGCCTGGTGAGTTCGCAATACCTTCTCAAGGCACCAGTGCGGGCTAATCCTCTCATGTCAAACGTCAGGCAGCCTGCGCAACGCGTCCCCCCGCGTTGGTTCGATCTGCTGCCGTTCTGATGTACATTGACCAATCCAAGTCCAAACGCTCCGTCATCACCTCGCGGCCAGATATCTATGAAAGCAATCCCCACGGTTCAAGTCGAAAATGACCGGGTCATCGTCACCAAGTGGACCTTTGCGCCGGGCGCAGACACGGGCGATCACGTTCATGGGCATGACTACGTCGTCGTTCCATTGACTTCAGGAAAACTCAGATTGGTCGAGCCGACGGGGATTCGCGATGTGGACTTGACCGCAGGCGGGTCGTACACCCGCCTCACCGGGGTAGCCCACAACGTCATCAACATCAATGACTATGAGTTCGCCTTCGTAGAAATCGAACTTAAGTAATGCGCGGACGAACGCTTCCATCGTCGCCCAATTCGCTCAATGCTAGGCTTCACAAATGCAATTCGCTTTCGCTCACAAAGCTGCAACCGTCGCGGTAGTGGCCGTTCTTGTCGGCTGCGCCTCCATCAAGCCGGTCGATGCATTGACTGAAGAGGTTGAGAACGCGCATCGAAACCTGGCGAAGGCCTATAGCGCGTGCGACGAACCTGCCTTCACCGAGGCCTATGCCGAAAATTTTAGTTTTATCACGTCAAACACACGGCTCACCATAAAAACCAAGGATGGTCTGCGCGCGTACCTGGCTGGGGGCTGCCGCCTCACGCCGAATCCAACTGCGGCAATAACAACGCAGTCTGTCCGTTTTGTGGGTGCGCAAGCGGTTGTCACGGGACAGTATTTGTTCCGTGTACCTGCGGGCGCCAAGATCGCAGACGTGCCTCAGAACTTCACCGCACTGTTCATTCGCGAAGCCGGTTCGTGGAGAGTTGCAGCGCATCACGTCTCCCTGGTGCCATGAGCGCACGCGACAATCGCAGCATTGGCGGACTAAACACAGTGATACCTGACCATCTAACACTACACGCGAACGGAGCACCAACGGCATGACGTGCTGGCCGCGAGGCAGTTGTGGTTCATCATCCGCCTCGCGGCCATGGCGTCATATCGTCGTTGACCGGTTAGCTCTGTGTCACGCATCGCAAAGCCCAAAGGTCTGTTCGTCAGTTTTTTCCGGAGTCAGAAATGCCACAACGGATTTTCGTCATTGCGTTCGCCCTCGTCTTCTACGGCAACGGTGCAGCCTTCGTCGAGAGCTTCGTCAACTACCCAAGTTGGCATCTCATTGGATCCGACACGTTTTTGAAGTACCACAAGTTCATTACGCCCAGAGTCATCGCGTTCCTGGTTGCCCCTGCCGTGTTGGGCACTGTGTTTACGATCGCTCTTTTGCGGTTCAGGCCAGTCACGATTCCGCTCTGGTCGGTCTGGGTCGCGATCCTCCTACAGATCGTTGTGTGGGTCTCAACCGCAACTATTCAGGTTCCCATTCAGTTGCAACTTGCCGTGCAAGGCGCAACACCAGCCCTGCTGGAGCGGCTCATGGAAACTAACTGGTGGTTAAGACGGATTCCCTACGCAGTGTGTGCGGCACTGTTTCTCTGGATGGCTACCCGAGCAATTGCGCCACGTGAGCGCGGCGGATAACCGCTCAATCAAACTTCGCGCTGATACCACGCCAGCAGGCACGGTCGAACAGTAGGCCGTATATTTTGTACGCTGTAAGTTTTTACCAGCATGGGCCTGTTGTCGCGCGCCTAGCTCGAATAGAAGGATATGACTTATGAAAGCCATTGTGTATAAAAAGTATGGGCCGCCCAAGGTGCTTCAACTTGAGGAGGTTGAAAAGCCCATGCCCAAAGACAGCGAAGT
Source organism: Rhodoferax sp. (assembly GCA_031380235.1). Lineage (GTDB taxonomy): Bacteria > Pseudomonadota > Gammaproteobacteria > Burkholderiales > Burkholderiaceae_C > JANYCG01. The sequence goes on from JANNFW010000531.1 coordinate 4,198, forward strand.
CTTGATAAAGATACACGCTACGACGGTCACGTCCGCAGACTGGCGGCTACGAAGCCTCATAGCGCCTTTGGGTTTTGGTTTCATCATGCGTTTGGTGTTGGGGGTCTCAAAACCGAGGCAACCCGTTCTGGGGATGGAGCTGGCCGGGCTTGTTGTGGCTGTCGGCAAGGAGGTGAGCAAATTCAAGGTCGGTGACTCGGTGTTTGCGTTCAGCGATATGGCCATGGGCTGCTATGCCGAGTACAAGTGCATGCCGCAAGACGGTGCGCTAGCCCTCAAACCGCCCAATCTTTCCTTTGATGAAGCCGCTGCGCTCTCGTTTGGTGGAACCACAGCGCTGAGTTTCTTCAGGAGGGGGAAACTTGCGCGTGGCGAAAGCGTACTCATCAATGGTGCGTCTGGAGGGGTGGGCACGGCAGCGGTGCAGCTTGCCAAGCACTTCGGGGCGCAGGTGACGGGCGTGTGCAGTACGGCGAATCTCGAATTGGTGAGGTCGCTGGGTGCCGATCATGTCATTGACTACACCCAAGAGGACTTCACGCTGAACGGTAAAACCTACGATGTCATTGTTGATACCGTCGGCACGGCTGCGTTCTCGCGCTGCAAGTCTTCGCTGAAGAATGGCGGCCGCCTGCTCATGGTTTTAGGTACTCTGCCACAGATGCTTCAAATTCCTTGGGTGTCGATGACGAGCAACAATAAAATCGTCGCAGGGCCCGCTTCTGCGAGCGCTGAAGATTTGCGTTTTCTCGCAGAATTGGCAGTGGCGGAGGAATTCAAACCCGTCATTGATCGGCGCTTTCCGTTTGAGCAGATGGTGCAGGCGCATCGCCATGTTGACACCGGGCGCAAGAAGGGAAATGTTGTTGTCACGCTGGCGCACCTGGAAAAGTGATGCCTCAGAAAACCCTAAACTTCACTATTCAATCGCAAACGCAGTCATGGCAACCCAGACCGAGATCACTGAGTTTTTAGCAGCGGCTTTTCCGCAAAGCAAGTGCGTTGTCGTCGACGTGGGTAACGCGTGCGCAACAGTCAGTCACACGGTGGGCAATGCGGAGCTGCGCCCTGGTGGCACAGTGGCCGGGCCGGTGCTGATGGCGGTAGCTGATGTAGCGCTTTACGTGGCCATTCTGGGTGAAATTGGCATTGTTCCGCTGACCGTCACCACCAGCCTGAACATCAATTTTTTGCGAAAACCGTCTGCTGACAAAAGCATCATTGGTGTGTGCAAATTGATCAAGCTGGGCAAGACGCTGGCGGTGGGCGAGGTGTCGCTGTACTCGGAAGGCAGCCCGCAGCCAGTGGCGCACGCGGTGGGTACTTATGCCATACCTCGTTAAGACGCGATGAGTACCCGGATCTCCCTAACCGCGCTCATCTACCACCCTCTTGGCC
>JANNFW010000551.1:0-4587 GCA_031380235.1 Rhodoferax sp.
GGAATCGACCAGCGCAACGTCCTCGCTGCTCTCCAAAGCTTTAAAACCACCGGCCCGCTGGTAAGCCTTCGCACAGATGCCCAAGTTCGCTCCGTGGACATGCCGGTGACCGTCTGCATCGGTGTAGGTTGCATCGTAATGGGCGCGCATCGTCTCACCATAGGCGCCCCAATCACGCACAGCAACAGTGCCACACACTGCGTCTTTTCGCTGCGCCAGCTGCGCAGAAATCCAGTCAGGTGCCACCTGGGTGTCTGCGTCAGTAAACGCTAGCCACCGGGCGCCCGCCGCAAGTGCAAGCTCGGCACCCAGCGCTCGGGCCGCGCCAACATTGCGGTAGCTCAGCGCGATGGTCGTCGCGCCCATGCGTCGCGCGATTCTGCGCGTGCCGTCGGTGCACGCGTCCAGCACGACCATAAGAACGGTCTGTTCACCTTGTAAACGCGGGCATTGGGCGGCGGCGCGCAGGGCGGTGAGGCAACTGCCTATTTGATCTTCTTCGTTATGAGCGGGGACGATTACGGCAATCATGATGTCTTTCTTGCGAGTTTGGAAAAAGCATAACGGGAGTATCGAAATCCAATGTCCGCCATCAGCGTGTTTTTCTGTAGGCCATTGCCGACATCGATGACACGTCTTGAAAGTGCGCAGGTATGGGTAACGTCCTACGCGAAATCGGCACATCAATGGCTGACGGTTAGGGCGCACATCGGGGACGATCATCCAAATGACCGCATCCCTTACCTTCCCCGTCAAACGCCCTGCGTTGACACTCCTGGGCGCAGAACCCTGGCGCGCCGCCCTTGGATTCATCTCGCACAAGTTAACGCGCGACGCAGATGCGGCGACAGGCGACGGACACCCGGTGTTGATCTTTCCCGGCCTGGGTGCTGACGGCAGATCGGTGGCACCGTTGCGTAAAGTATGCGAAGCGCTGGGTTACAGCGCCTTCGACTGGGGCCGCGGATTCAATACCGGTCCCAGTGGCGATGTTGATGTCTGGCTGAAGGACTTGGCCAGCCACGCCAAACTGCTGCTCAAGGACTATCCGCAGACCGCCACGCTGATTGGTTGGAGTTTGGGCGGACTGTACGCGCGCGAACTCGCAAAACTCATGAGCGGGAAGGTACGCCAGGTGATCACGATTGGTACGCCCTTCAACGCAGACACTGACCACACCAATGTCGGTTGGCTGTTTCGTCTGCTGTCCAGCAACGCACCTGCGTTCGACCCTGTTTTGGCTGAGCGGCTGCGCACCGCCCCGTCGGTGCCAACCACGTCAATCTACAGCCGTAGCGACGGCATCGTTGCATGGCAGACCTGCCGTCATTCCAATCCTGGCGCAGCCGTGCAAGACGTTGAGATCCACGGTAGCCATATCGGTATGGGCTGGAACCCGGCGGTGCTGCGCGTCGTCGCCGACCGGCTGGCGCAGCGCTCCGGTGGCTGGCAGCCCTACCGACCCCATTCCATTCCCGGCAACACAACAACTTTCTAAAACAAGGAACCAAGATGACACCAGCACTCCCGCACCAAGCATCTCAGTCGTGGCATATGACCCGCCGTACTGCTGTGCAGACCACCGCAGCCCTTGCGACGGCGCATTTATCGGGTTGCGCGGCACCTCTATCACCGGGAGGCGCGGCTAGTTCACCAGAAACCGAATCGCGCGCACTGGTCACGATGCCGTTGCAAATGCGAGTCAACGGCCAAACCTACGCTATTACCGTAGATAGCCGCACCAGCGTGCTCGATGCCCTGCGCGAAAACCTGAACCTCAAGGGCACGAAGAAGGGTTGCGACCACGGCCAGTGTGGTGCTTGCACGGTGCTGATTGACGGTAGGCGCACCAATTCCTGCCTGACCCTGGCGATCATGCATGAAGGCCAGGCCATCACCACCATTGAAGGCTTGTCCACTGGCGATCAACTACACCCGATGCAAGCGGCGTTTGTCAAACACGATGGCTTCCAGTGCGGCTACTGCACCCCAGGGCAGATTTGCTCGTCGGTTGGCATGCTCAGCGAGGTGAGAGCTGGCATGCCTAGCCATGTGACGCAAGACTTGCAAGCCGCTGCAGGTGCCTTGAGTGATGAAGAAATACGCGAGCGCATGAGCGGCAATATTTGCCGATGCAGTGCCTACCCCAATATTGTTGCGGCTATCCGCGACGTGTCGGGAGCCGTCGCATGAAATCCTTTACCTACGAACGTGCCGCATCACCCGAAGCCGCTGCCGCAGCGGCTGTCGCCAAGCCAGGGGCCAAGTTCATTGCAGGAGGTACTAATTTGCTGGATCTGATGAAGCTGCAAATTGAAACTCCGATGCACTTGATTGACATCACTCGGCTGGGGTTGGATAAAACAGAACCCACGGCGGATGGCGGCGTGCGCATCGGCGCAATGGTGCGCAACTCGGATTTGGCGGCAGACCCGCGCATTCGCAAAGACTACGCGGTGCTCAGCCGCGCGCTGCTCAGCGGTGCATCAGGGCAGTTGCGCAACAAGGCGACCACGGGCGGCAACCTGCTACAGCGCACACGTTGCTATTATTTTTATGACACCGACCAGGCATGCAACAAGCGCGCGCCTGGTACGGGTTGCTCCGCCATGCAGCGCTACAACCGCCTGCATGCGGTGCTGGGCACCAGTGACCAATGCATTGCCACGCACCCATCCGACATGGCAGTGGCAATGCGGGTACTCGATGCGCGGGTTGAAACCGTCGCCCCCAGCGGGGCGAGGCGGGTGATCCCGATTGCAGACTTTCACCGCTTGCCGGGTAATACGCCGCACATCGAAACCAATCTGCAACCTGGCGAAATGATTGTGGCGGTCACCCTGCCGCCACCCCTGCCGGGCAAACACATTTACCGCAAGGTGCGCGATCGCGCTTCGTATGCGTTTGCAACCGTGTCGGTTGCAGCCATCATTGATGCGGCGGGCGGCACGGTGCGCTCAGCCCGCATGGCGTTTGGTGGACTTGCGCACCAGCCGTGGCGCGTGCCGGCTGCTGAGGCTGCGCTGGCAGGTGCAACCATCAGTCCCGCCAGTGCCAACGCCGCCGCTGACCGCGTGCTGCAAGGCGCGCGTGGCTTTGGTCACAACGATTTCAAAATTCCCTTGCTGCGCAGCACGTTGCGGGCTGTATTGACCGAAGCTTGAAGCACAACGTACTAAAGGACAACAAAATGCAAATGAATACACCCGCGCCTCGCAACGCCCTTGACGAGAACCGCCAGGGCCTGATGGGCAAGCCTGTTGACCGAGTTGAAGGTCGTTTGAAAGTGATGGGCAAAGCGCCCTACGCGCACGAAATCGTTGACGGCGGTGTCGCTGCGCACGGCTTCATGGTGCAGGCGACGATTTCAAAAGGCACGATCAGCGCTATCAACACCAGTGCCGCTGAGCGCGCCCCCGGCGTGCTGATGGTGATGACGCATCTGAACGCGCCCAAGCAAGCACCCTGGGGTCCGATTGAGTTGCCTGATCGCTACGCCCGCTCGATCCCGCAGCTCAATTCCAGCAAGATCGAGTACTACGGCCAGCCTGTGGCCTTTGTCGTGGCCAATAGCTTTGAGCAGGCGCGCTCGGCATCCAGACTCATCACCGTTTCCTACGCTGCCATCAAGGGTGAGCACGACATGCAAAGCCCGCAGGTTCAAGGTGAACTGCAAACCTCGTTTTTCGGTGAGCCGCTGATCGACGGCTCCAAAGACGACTTTGAGAGAGCCTTCGCCGCATCAGCCGTCACCGTCGATGGCCGCTTCACCACGCCCGCCCACGCCGCCGCCCCCATGGAGCCGCCCGCCACGCTGGCGTACTGGGAGGGCAACAAGCTCACGGTGCATTGCTCGGCCCAATTGATCAACAGCGCGCAAAAAGGTGTGGCCTCCACGCTGGGCATACCCGTGGGCAACGTGCGTGTCGTCAGTCGCTACATTGGCGGCGGTTTTGGCAGCAAGCTGCCGATTTATGGCGACGTGATTTTGTCAGCACTGGTGGCACGCGAACTGGGCCGCCCGGTTAAAACGGCGCTGACGCGCCAGCAGATGTTCCACATCACGAGCCACCGCAGCGACACCGTGCAGCGCCTGCGCCTGGGTGCATCCGGAGATGGCAAGCTGGCGGCTGTTGGTCACGAGGCGTGGGCCAACGGCGCACGCTTCGACAATTTCTTTGAACCATCTGCTTTGCAAACCCGGCTGCTGTATGCCGCCCCGGCGCGCTACACGCCGCACTATCTGGTCAAGCTTGATTTACCGGTGGCAGATTCAACCCGCGCGCCCGGTGAGGCAGTGGGCATGCTGGCCCTTGAAGTTGCGATGGACGAGCTGGCTGAAAAGCTCAACCTGGATCCCATCGAGCTGCGGCTGCGCAACGAACCGACTCAGGATCAGGACAAAAAGGTTCCGTTTTCAAGCCGCAACCTGGTGGCCTGCATGCAAGACGGTGCCACTCGCTTTGGCTGGAGCCAGCGCGTTGCGACGCCTGCGCAAAAGCGTGAAGGCCGCTGGCTGATCGGTATGGGCATGGCGGCTTCGATTCGCTCCAACGTAATGATGCCGTCAAAGTGCGATGTGTCGCT
>JANNFW010000561.1:0-1613 GCA_031380235.1 Rhodoferax sp.
CAAAACCCAGCCCATGCCCATCTTGTTTTGGCCCGATAGCTGCACGATCAAAGCTGCCGTAGTAAGCGCGGCAATTGCCATGCCGATCATGCCGAACATATTGCCGCGAATCGAGGTGGTGGGATGGCTTAAGCCTTTCAAGGCCTGGATGAAACATACCGAAGCCACCAAATAAAGTAGCGTGACCAAATTCATGCTCATTTTTTAGCTCCTTCGGCCAGCGGAAGCGCTTTCTTCTCTTTCTTCTTGAACATCTCCAGCATTCGACGCGTCACCATAAAGCCGCCAAAGACGTTAACCGCTGCCAGCGCCACGGCCAGCACGCCCATCGATTTACCCAGCGTGGTTTCTGTCAACGCAGCGGCCAGCATGGCCCCGACGATGACGATGGCCGAGATCGCGTTGGTTACCGCCATCAAGGGCGTGTGCAGCGCGGGGGTGACCGTCCACACCACGTGATAGCCCACGTAGATGGCCAGCACGAAGATGATCAGGTTGGTGATGGTGGGGGATACGATGTCCATGATGCTGTCCTTGTTCTTTGATGGGCTTACTTGCGCTTCACTTCACCTGCCTGGGTCATCAAGCAAGCCGCCACGATATCGTCTTCCATGTCCACATGCAGCGCACCTACTTTGTTGATGATGAGCTTCAAAAAGTCCAGCACATTGCGGGCGTAGAGTGCGGATGAATCTGCCGCCACCAGCGCGGGCAGATTGGTCTCGCCAACCAGGGTCACGCCGTGTTTGACAACGGTTTTGTCGGCTTCGGAGATGGGGCAATTGCCACCCCCGTTCGGGCCTTTTCCGGCGGCGATGTCGATGATCACTGAGCCGGGCTTCATGCTTTTCACCATGTCTTCGGTGATTAGCGTGGGCGCAGGGCGGCCGGGGATGAGGGCGGTGGCGATGACGATGTCTGCCTGCGCGATGCGTTTGGCGACCTCGATCTGCTGACGTGCCAGCCAGCTTGGCGGCATCGGTTTGGCGTAGCCGCCCACGCCCACAGCGGCCTCTTTTTCTCCGGGCGTGTCATACGACACTTCGATGAACTTGCCGCCGAGAGACTCGATCTGCTCTTTCACGCTGGGGCGCACGTCAGACGCTTCAATCACCGCGCCGAGGCGCTTTGCGGTCGCAATGGCTTGCAAACCTGCGACGCCCACGCCCAAAATCACGACGCGCGCCGCCTTCACCGTGCCCGCTGCCGTCATTAACATCGGAAAGAAGCGCTGGTATTTGTCCGCAGCCATCATCACGGCTTTGTAGCCCGCGATGTTGGCTTGCGACGAGAGCACGTCCATGCTTTGCGCTCGGGTGGTGCGTGGCGCGGCTTCAAGCGCGAAGCTGGTCAACCCGGCGGTGGCCATGCGTTGCAAGCCCGCTGCATCGAACGGATTCAACATGCCGACCAGGGTGGTGCCCGCCTTCATGTGCGCGCATTCGGCGTCCGACGGGCTGCGCACCTTGAGTACGAGGTCGCACGCGTAGGCACCTGCGGCATCGGCGATCTCGGCCCCAGCGGCGGTGAAAGCATCATCCGTCACACTGGCCGCCACCCCCGCGCCAGACTGAATGCGCAGCGTATGGCCCAGCGCTTTGAGCTTCTTGGCC
>JANNFW010000347.1:0-2497 GCA_031380235.1 Rhodoferax sp.
CACCAAACTGCAACGGCTCGCGCGTAGCATGCGGTTTGTCGGGCCGTGTGTGCAGCACCGGCCCGCAGTAGCACAGGCGAGCAACCCCTTGGCGATTGAGCAAATGCGCATCAATGCGCGCAACCTGCGGCGTGGTGTCGGCCCGAAGGCCCATCATGCGGCCCGAAAGTTGATCCACCAGCTTGAAAGTTTGAAGATCGAGCGCTTCGCCCGTGCCGGTCAAAAGCGACTCAAGGTGCTCCAACAGCGGTGGCATCACCAACTCATAGCCATAGCAGCGCGCCATGTCCAGCAAACTGCGGCGCAGTTCTTCGATGTGGCGGGCCTGGGACGGCAAGACATCGGCAATATGATCCGGCAAAACCCAGGCTGACATGAAATTTGGGAGGCTGTTAAAAACGATATTCTACCGGGCGGGGTAAGTCGGTAAACCGCCGACAGGCGTGCCGATCAGCCCATGTCATGTTGTCCGTTTCAGACGACACAAATCCACTCAAGGCTCCCCCGCCCAGTAATCAACACTCGGTGCTACTTGCGCGATCACATCAAACGGCCTCTCGCCATCCGCATCGGCTTGCGCCAGGTACTTGCCGGAGTCGGGGTATTCGACGATTTCGGGGGACTCGCGGGTACTTATTGAGAGGTACTTCAGCGGCGCGTCGGAGGTGTTGATGATTTGATGCGGGTACTCGGGGCCGGCGGGAATGAAGATCACGTCACCTTGTGTGATCGGCAGCATTTCGCCTGCGACGCGCAGGGTGCCGCTGCCTTCGATCACCACGAACATCTCTTCCTGCGCGCGGTGGGCGTGGTAGGGGCAGGTGATTTTGCCGGGGGCTACGACATCGACCGACATACCGAGCTTGCGTGCCGCCGTGCCTTTGGCCAAACGCGCACCCACGGCATCGTACAAAGGCTCGCGCTGAAACCGCTCCATCGGTGCGGTGTTGAAGTTGCGAATCAATGCGGCAGCAAGGCTTTTGGCGTGATCATTCATGGCGATGAGTGGAAAGTAGACACCAAAGGCAGATACCAAATTGCTATTATATATATAGCTGCTTATGCAATTGATACGAGAGGTAGAGCACTAATTTAATCAAAAAAATTGAAAATTGGGTCTAATTCAATAAAATTAACTCTCAGGTTAATTTTTTTAGAATATCGGCGTTATGAACCACTAAAGCAGTACGGCGACGAGCAACGCGCCCGCCAGGATGCAGCATAAACCGAAGAAGCGAATTTGCCCATCGTTCAGTTGCTGAACTTGGGCGATGACTTTGCGCCATGCGGGCGGGGACAAAAAGGGGAGCAGGCCCTCAATGATCAAGGCCAGCCCCAAGCCTGCGCCCAGAACCAGCCATGCGGTGTCGCTGTCCAAATTGAACCTCCGGACGCAACTTCGCGAGACGCTATTTTTTTCCGGCAGCAGCGGCAGGCGCATTGCCCCGGAAGGCTTTGAAGAACTCGTTGTTGGACGGGTCTAGCACCATCACGTCGCCCTTTTTGTTGAAACTGGCTTTGTTAGCTTCGAGGCTGCGGTAAAACTGGGCGAATTGCGGGTCGCGGCCAAAGGCTTCGGCATAGGTGTTGGCGGCTTGGGCATCGCCGTCGCCTTTGATTTTCTGCGCGTCGCGGGTGGCATTGGCAATGGTGACTTCGCGCTGGCGATCCGCATCGGCGCGGATCTTTTCACCCTCGGCGGCACCGGTGGATCGCAGCTCATTGGCAACACGCTTGCGCTCCGCCTCCATGCGGCGGTAGACCGATTCGGTGATGGCATCGACGTAGTCCGCTCGGGTAATGCGCACGTCCACAATCTCGATACCCCAAGCTTTGGTACCGGTTACTTTCTCAGTGACTTCTTTCATCACAGCATCGCTCACGGCCTGACGTTTGGTGGAGAGCATCTCTTTCACCGTGTTTTTGTTGACCTCTTCCTGAAACGCGTTGCGCACCACACGGTTCAGCTGGTTCGCGCCCGAGGCTTCATCCAGACCCACGTTGCGGATGTATTCCGACGGATTGGAAATGCGCCAGCGCACATACCAGTCAATCACCATGCGCTGTTTTTCTGCGGTGAGCATCGGCTCGGTGTCGGTGGTTTCCAGCGTGAGCAGGCGTTTGTCAATGTACGAGACGTTTTGAAACGGCGGCGGCAGCTTGAAGTTCAAGCCAGGTTCGGTGATGACTTCCTTGATCTGCCCCAGGGCGTAAACCACACCGAATTGGCGCTGATCGACGACAAAAAGCATGGAACTGGCCAGCGCCAGCACCACCAGGAAGGATGAAAAGATGAATCCAATTTTGTTCATGATGCGGTCCGAATGGGATCAGCGGAAATTAACGGAGATCAGCGAGTACGTGAGCCATCGCGGCTGCGCGAATCGCTCGTGGCGGGCGCAGTGGCAGGGGCTGAGGGTGCTGCAGGCACTGCGACCGCGCTACTCTCGGAGCCCGACAACTGCATGATTTTGTCCAGCGGCAAGACCATCAAGTT
>JANNFW010000607.1:0-1710 GCA_031380235.1 Rhodoferax sp.
GTCCCTCCGTCCACCGTACTGGCCGCCAGCAAAGCCACCGCACCTGAGTTACAGATCGTCAATGAAAGCACGGTCAACTCTTACATCAATCACCTGCAAAGTGTCGTGGGTCAAGGCTACTGGAACAACGCACCGTCGGTACCCAACAACGTTGACAATAGCATTGCACCCAACTACGTGCCCGCCGTGGTGCCGGACTATTCTATTGAGATGGCGATGGCGCACGATACGCCCGCCCTGGTCGCACGCTTGAACCTGCTCCTGTGTGCGGGGCAACTGTCGCCCGCCACAGTGTCTTTCATCACCAATGCAATGGCTATTGATAAGCTGAAGATTGACAGCAATGCCGACTTCAAACACATTCACGTCGCCCGTGCGATCCTATTTGTGATGTGCTCGGCCGAGTACCTCGTGCAAAAATAATCAGGGAGCCCGCCATGAATTTCATCAATTTTGAGAAGCACACGCGCCGGGCCTTCCTGCGCCGCACCGGCCAGTTGGCGCTGGCAGGCACCGCCGCCCCGTTTGCCATCAATCTGGCCGCCATCGGCGAAGCCGCGGCTTTCAACGCCACTGATTACAAGGCGCTGGTCTGCGTGTTTTTGCTCGGCGGTAACGACTATGGCAACACGGTGGTGACTTATGACGATGCCAGCTACGCCAAGTACAGCGCCATTCGCGCGGCCGGTGCAGGCGCAGCGGCAGGCGGCATCGTGCTGCAAAAGTCGGCGCTGGCCGCCACCACGTTGCTGCCCACCACGGCTTTACCACAGGGCCGACAGTACGCCCTGCACCCCGTTATGGGCGGCCTGCGCAAGCTGTTCAATGACGGCAAGGCGGCAGTGCAGCTCAACGTGGGGCCGCTGGTGGTGCCGCTGACCCGCAGCCAGTATTTCGGCGGCAACACCGTGCAATACCCGCGCCCGCCCAAGCTGTTCTCGCACAACGACCAGCAGTCGGTGTGGCAGTCATCATCGCCTGAAGGCTCCACGATTGGCTGGGGCGGCAACATTGGCGACCTGGCGCTCTCGGGCAACACCAATTCGCTGTTCACCTGCATCTCATTGGCGGGCAACAGCGTGTTTTTAGCAGGCGACACCGCGCTGCAATACCAATGCAGTGCGGTCGGAGCCATCAAGGCCAAAGCCTTGAGCGACAACTTCTTTTACGAGCCCAAAATGCGCAGCGCGTTTGCCGAGTTGATTCAGCAAAGCAGCGGCCACGTGTTGGAGAACACCTACAACAACGTGACACGCCGCGCGATTGCCGCCGAGGCGCAGGTCTCCAGCGGCATTGGCGCGGTCAACTTGCAGACGGCGTTCCCCAGCGGCAATTCGCTGGCCAGCCAGCTCAAGATGGTGGCGCGGCTGATTGGCGCGCGCACGGCTCTGGGCAACAAGCGCCAGGTCTTCATGGTGCAGCTTGGCGGCTTTGATCTGCATGACAACCTGGTGGCCAAGCAGCCCGGCCAGCTCCAGATGGTCAGCGAAGCGATGAGCGCCTTTCACGCCGCCACGGTGGAACTCGGCGTGGCCGACAAGGTGACCAGCTTCACCGCGTCAGACTTTGGCCGCACGCTGTCATCCAACGGCGACGGCTCCGACCACGGCTGGGGCAGCCACCACTTCGTGATGGGCGGCGCCGTCAAGGGCAAGAACTTCTACGGCAGCGCACCCGCGATGGCGGTCAGCGGGCCCGATGACGTTGGCC
>JANNFW010000637.1:0-1627 GCA_031380235.1 Rhodoferax sp.
ACGCTGGATGAGTTCAGCAACCCGCGCAAGGCCGGCATCATCGCGGTGGATCTGGATCCGGGTGATTTCCTGATTGGCGCATCGCTCACCGATGGCAAACACGACGTGATGTTGTTCAGCGACGGCGGTAAGGCGGTTCGCTTCGATGAGAACGATGTCCGACCGATGGGCCGCACCGCGCGCGGCGTGCGCGGCATGATGCTTGAAGACGGCCAGGGTGTGATCGCCATGTTGGTGGCCGAAGACGAGCAGCAAAGCGTGTTGACCGCCACCCAGAACGGCTATGGCAAACGCACCAGCATCACCGAATACACGCGGCATGGCCGAGGCACCAAGGGCATGATTGCGATTCAGCAAAGCGAGCGCAATGGCAAAGTGGTGGCGGCCACGCTGGTTCATACCGACGATGAAATCATGCTGATCACCGACAAGGGTGTGCTCGTGCGTACGCGCGTGAGCGAGATTCGCGAAATGGGCCGCGCCACCCAAGGTGTGACGCTGATTGGCCTTGATGACGGCTCCAAACTCAGCGGCCTTCAACGCATTGTGGAGAATGATGCGAATCCTGTGGAGGGTGATGCGGGCGAACCAGGGGACTTAGGCGATGCCCCCGGTACGCTTGATGACAGCGCTGGCGAGCCGCAGGTCTGATGCCAGTCAACCACTTGCCCAGCCTGGTCGATCTGCGCGTGCAGATTGATTCGCTCGATGCGCAACTGCTGCGCCTCTTGAATGAGCGCGCGCACGTGGCCGAGCAGGTAGGCGAGATCAAGCGGCGCGAGGGCTCGCCTTTTTTTCGACCTGATCGGGTCGCCCAAGTCATTCAAAAAATCCAGACGGCTAACCAAGGCCCGCTCAAAGACGTGCATGTGGCGGACATTTGGCGTGAAATCATGTCGGCCTGCCTGGCGTTGGAGGCACCGCAACGCGTCGCAGTCTTGGGGCCAGCGGGCACATTTTGCGAGCAGGCCGCATTGCAGTATTTTGGCGGCGCGGTTGAGCTGATTTATTGCAGCAATTTTGACGAAGTTTTCCATGCCACCGAGGCGGGGCGAGCGCAATTTGGTGTGGTGGGTGTCGAAAGTTCAGCCGAAGGTGTGGTCACGAGATCACTCGACCTGTTCCTTCGTACGCCTACGCAGATGGTCGGCGAGGTGAGCCTATTGGTTCGCCACAACGTGCTGCGCCTGAGCAATTCGCTAGAGGGGATCGAGGTTGTTTTGGCCCATCCGCAAGCACTGGCGCAGTGCCAGGGCTGGTTGACGCAACATTTGCCAAAGGCCGAGCGCAGGGCCGTCTCCAGCAATGCCGAAGGTGCCCGTCTGGCTGCCACCAACCCGGCTTGGGCAGGTCTGGCAAGCGAGCGCGCCGCCAGCCAGTTTGGGCTGCATATAGCGGCCCACGCGGTACAGGACGATGCCCATAACCGCACCCGTTTTGCGGTGATCTGCCTGCCGCAAACGCTGGCTACGCCCCCAGCTTCAGGCCGCGACTGCACCAGCCTGGTGGTTTCAGTGCCAAATCAGCCGGGTGCCATTCACGACTTACTGATTCCGCTCAAAACCCACGGTGTTTCGATGACCCGGTTTGAGTCCCGCCCCGCCCGCACGGGCCAGTGGGAGTATTA
>JANNFW010000661.1:0-9281 GCA_031380235.1 Rhodoferax sp.
TCAGGAAAAAGTGCGTGCGGTACTGGTTGTCAACGATGATCCTGAGGTGCTCAGTTCGATCAAGCGGCTGTTAAAACCTGACCGTTACCAAGTACTCGCAGCGCGCAACGGGCTGGAAGGTCTTGAAATACTGACACGCAACCCAGTGGATGCCATCGTCACCGACCAGCTCATACCGGGCATGACCGGGGTTGATTTTTTGCGCCAAGCAGCAATCATCTGTCCCGAGACCATCCGGGTTGTACTGTACGGATGCTGCGAAGTGAAACTAGTCGCAGATGCTATCTACGATGGTTCCGTTCATCTCTTGCTGACCATGCCGTGGGACGACAATCAATTCCTCGGCTTCTTGCTCGATGCGTTTCAGCGCAAGGAGTTGGCTGACGAGAATGACCGCCTCAACCTCAAACTTTTGACTTTGAATCATGAATTGGCAGTGTGCCAACACCAGCTGAAAGGGTTGCTGGATTCTAAGCAGGCGGCGGAAATCATCGGATGAGGGCACGAGAATTCGAGGCAGGCGCGTGCGTAAAATTAACCCAGGAGTTCATTTTTTTATTCTGACAGCTATTTTTCACCAAAATATGAATAAAATAGTGCTCTAGCCCTCGTAAATATTTCATAATAAGCTATATTTAATATAGCATCAAGACGAGTTTTTTAATACCGAGTCTCAAGCTGGCTTCAAGGCGGTGCGGACTATCGACTGTGGACTATCAGGCGCGCACTACCGGTCTATCGCACCATGCAGCTCATCCACGATCTTCACCGCAGCCCCAGCCGCGTCCTCAATCACTTTCAAATGGGCCAGCACCGGGGCGCTGAGCTCTTGGCCATGGTCTTCTTCGATCACTTTTACAAATGCGCCGATGTGGCGCAGCGGTGCGCGCAGGTCGTGCTGCACCGTGAAAGTGAGCCGTTTCAACTCTGATTTGGCACACGCGAGTTCATCGGTGAGGCGACGGTTTTCCTCTTGCAGTTGAACCAAATCAGAGGTCATTTGCTCGGCCGCTTCCAGTTGGCGATGATGGTCTGCCTGCCGCGGGCGACGCTTAAGCTCCCTCGCGGCGTGTCTTTGGTGATGGTGGAGCCGCCTCCCACGGTGCCGCCTGCGCCAATGGTGACGGGGGCCACCAGCACGCAGTTGCTGCCGATGTGCACGTCGGCCTCAATGGTGGTGGTGTGCTTGAACGCGCCGTCGTAGTTGGCGGTGATGGAGCCCGCGCCGTAGTTGACGCGCTCGCCCACGACCGCATCGCCCAGATAGGCCAGATGGTTGGCCTTAGCACCTCTAGCGAGCGTCGAGTTTTTGACTTCGACAAAGTTGCCGATGTGGACGTCTTCACCCAGGCGCGCACCGGGTCTTAAGCGAGCGAACGGGCCGACGATGGCACCAGCGCCAATTGATACGCCGGCTTTTTCACCGTGGATGTGGGTGAACGCGTGGATGACGGTGCCAGCCGCGATGGTGCAATTGGCGATGAAGCAGTTTGCGCCGATCCTCACGCCTTCGCCCAAGGACACGTGGCCTTCAAAAATGCAGTTCACGTCAATCGACACGTCTTGCGCGCAAGTCAATTCGCCGCGCACGTCAAAGCGCGCCGGGTCCGCCAGACGCACGCCTTGCTCCATGAATTGCGTGGCCAAGCGCATTTGGTAGGCGCGCTCCAGCTCGGCCAGTTGCACGGGGCTGTTGACACCGGCCACTTGCACTTCGTCGGTAATTTTGTGGCCCACCACACCCACGCCGTCGGCCACCGCAAATTTGACGATGTCTGTCAGGTAGTACTCGCTTTGGGCATTTTTGTTGTCCAGCCGGGCTAACCACTTTTTGAGGTGTGCGGCGGGCACGGCCATGATGCCGCTGTAGATTTCTTTGATTTGCTTTTGCGCATCAGTCGCGTCTTTTTGCTCGACGATGGCTTGCACTTTGTCGCCATCGCGCACGATGCGGCCATAGCCTGCGGGGTTGGTGAACTCCAGCGTCAACAAGGCCAGTTTGTCGCCACCGCAGGCGGTGATCAGGTTTTTCAGCGTGTCGGGCTGGGTTAACGGCACATCGCCTGAGAGCACCACCACAATGCCGTCGTCTGGCAGTGCGGGTACGGCTTGCTGCACGGCGTGGCCGGTGCCGAGCTGGGGCTCCTGGCGCACGAATCTCAGCTCAAATCCTTGAGCGAGTGTCTGACTGTTTGACTCGGGTTTGGTTTTGGATTGTGCTAAAGCCGCTTCCACTTCCATAGCGCCGTGGCCCGTGATCACAACGATGTTGCGCGCTAGCAAGGTCGCCGCCGTATCAACGACATGTTGCAGCAAAGCGCGCCCGGCCAGTTGGTGCAATACTTTGGGCAAGCGGCTTTTCATGCGCGTGCCTTTGCCTGCGGCCATGATGACCACGTCAACAGCTGATGCCTTAGACGCGTTATTGTTATCAGTTGTAGCCATGTCTCGTTCCTAGTTGAGGTTCTAAATGCCAAGTTTGTACCAGCGCAGTCGCCGAATTATCAATGGACAGATGCTGTCGCGGTTTTTGCTGATCTGCACCGTGGTGGTGTTGCAAGCCTGCAGCGCCATCAAGCTGGCCTACAACAACGCGCCCGAGTTTGGCTTTTGGTGGCTGGACGCGTATGCCGACTTCAACGACACACAAGCTCTAGCTGTGCGCACCGAGCTTGCCCGGCTGCTGCAATGGCATCGCAGTGAGGAGCTGCCCAAGATTGCCGAGCTGCTGCAAAAAACCAAACGATTGGCCGCCGCTGATGTGACACCGGCAGCCGTGTGTGATCTGTTTGCTGAAACGCGTGAGCGCTTCAACACCGTCACCCAACAGGCCGAGAAGGCGGCGGCAAGCCTCGCCATGAGTTTGACCCCCGCGCAGATTGCGCACATGGAGGGCAAGCTTGCAAAAAACAACAAGGAATGGCGCAATGACTGGTTGCAGCTATCCGGCAAGGAGCTGTTTGAGAAGCGTCTTAAAGCCAATGTAGAGCGTGCCCAGGAGTTTTACGGCTCGTTGGAAGAGCGGCAGTTGGCGGCCCTGCGCGGCGCGCTGGAAGCCTCCAGCTACGACGCTCAACTGAGCTACACCGAGCGCCTGCGCCGACAACAGGACCTGCTGCAAACGCTGCGCCAGACAACGGGAGCGGGGCCGGGCAATGGATCGAATGTCGCGCTCGTCAACCGCGCTTCCGCTGAAGGATTAGCTGCCCTGCGTGGCTACCTGGACCGCGCCAACAAATCCCCCAACCCCACCTATCGTGCCTACAGCGACAAACTCATCGCCGAGAGCTGTGCCAGCTTCACCTCCTTGCACAACAGCACCACGCCCGAGCAGCGCGAGCGTGCTGTGCGCAGGCTGGCCGCCTATGAGCGGGATGCGCGGGATTTGTATTCGCAGCGGTGATGAGGATTGAGGGGCCGTGCTAAGGGCTCAAGACAGTAATCACCTGCCGCCCATTTTTGCGGTAGACCACAAAATCGCTGTCCAGCGTCAGCACCGGGCTTTGCGGGTAGAGCTCTGCGAGGCGGACTAAGCAGGCATCCGCCAGCGACATCGGCACATCGCCATAGCGGCGGATCATGGCCAGCAGAGCGCTGTGATGGTCTGCCACAGCCATGCCGATGCTCAGAAATCCTTCGCCCAACATCTCAATCAGCGCGGCCCGCGCACCGGGCATCTGGCGCGTGAGGTAGGTGGCTTCGGCCAGTACGGATTCGCAGGTCAGCATCGGCGGCTGGATGTCCCGCAACTGCTGCACCACCCAAGCGTGCGCAGCGTCGTTTCGATTCAGCAGGGCGACCAGTGGGCCTGTGTCGATGATGACGCGGCTTTTCACTCACCAAACCCGCGCAGGTGGTCTGGATTTGTGGATAAATCAGCCGGGCCTTGAACCATGCCTGTCCAGCGGCTGGCGCGCTCCGCGCAAGAGGCGGCAGGCGCTTGGGCATCGCTGTGCAAATAGGCGGCCAGCGCGACCCGGATGATCTCGCTTTGGCTGGAAGCGCTGGTTTTCGCGCGCTGTGCCAGGTCGTGAAACAGCGGGTCGGGCAGTTTGATGGAAATGGCTTTCATGGGTAAATTGTAATACCAAGCTGCCATGATTGAATTTCATTCGAGTGAGTTGCAGATCGCCAAACAAACATCATCGACAGGAGAGTATTTTTGATTTCCAGAAATTGTTTGGCATACAAGATTGCTGTTATCCTATACTGAAATAAAGTAATACTATGCTTCAAACCTCTAAACTCACTTCCAAATTTCAGACCACCGTGCCGACGCAGGTGCGAAAAATCCTGCATCTTCAGGCGGGTGATCTGGTGGGGTTCGAGATTGTCGGAAGTGACGTGAAGCTCAAGCGGGCAACCCCGCTGGATTTGGCATTCGCACAGGCGCTGGAAGGCACGTTGACGGAGTGGAGCAGTCTGGCTGACGACGAAGCCTTCAAGGATTTGTGATGCGATCGGTGCCGCAATCAGCTCTTGGGCTACAAGCTTTCGATATCGTTGTCGTACCTTTCCCTTTTACGGATCGCGCTGCAACCAAGCGCCGTCCGGCATTGGTGCTCTCAAACACCCGGTTCAACCAGCAGGCGCAACATGCCGTCATGGCCATGATTACCAGCGCCGATCAGTTTGCGTGGCCCGGTGATTGCCCCATCCACGATTTGACCGCTGCCGGATTGACGACCGCGTGTCTGATCCGACTCAAGCTGTTCACGCTAGACGAGCGTCTTGTGATTAGTAAAGTCGGTACTTTGGCAGTAGCAGAGCAGAAAAAGCTCCAGGCGAACTGGAACGACTTGATGGCGTTCAAGTAGCGCCATGGATCACAAATGGCTTGAAGACTTTTTAATGCTTGCGCGTGAGCGCAATTTTTCAAAGGCTGCGGCGCTGCGGCATGTCACGCAGCCGCAGTTCTCGCGCCGTATTCGTGCACTTGAACGGTGGGCCGGAGCCGAACTCGTTGACCGCGCGGGCGTGCCCATCACGCTGACGCCGGCGGGCGACACGCTGTTGGCTTCGAGCAAAGTGGCGGTCAACGCGTTGGCTGAAGCACGCGAGCGGATCGCGCGCTTGCAAGGAGGCGGCAACTGGACGACGCTTTACACCGGGCGCACTCTGTCGCGCACCGTGGTGCCGCAATGGTTGGCAAAGATACGTGGTCGATTGGGTGATGTGCAACTGCGATTGATGACGGGCTCGATCCATGATGGTGCAATTGCGCTGGAGCAGGGTGGCGCGG
Organism: Rhodoferax sp.; assembly: GCA_031380235.1. Taxonomy (GTDB): domain Bacteria; phylum Pseudomonadota; class Gammaproteobacteria; order Burkholderiales; family Burkholderiaceae_C; genus JANYCG01. The sequence goes on from JANNFW010000661.1 coordinate 5,243, forward strand.
ATTTTCTGCTCAGCTTTGCGCACCCGCGTTTGGCGCTTGCGCTGGATGAGCAGCAGTTTGAAGGTGTCACGCTGGGTCATGACGAACTGGTAGCGGTTAGTCAGCCGCTACCGAATGGGAAACCACGACACGTCTTGCCGGGCACATCCGCCAAGCCCGTTCACGTCTTGAGTTTTGCCCCGCAGTTGGCATTGGCGCACATTCTGCAAGACGGTTTGACACGCGCCAACCAGCCACTTCATTTGCATGTGATCACTGAGTCAGACTTTGCCGAGTCATTGCATGAGCAAGCCCTGCAAGGCGCAGGCATGGCTTGGTTGCCACGCGCTCTGGTGGCGGCGGACCTCAAGGCCGGGCGGCTGGCGCTGGCAGGAAAATCAGCCGAGCCGATTCGCTTCGAGATTCGGCTGTACCGCAGGCGTAATACGCGCAAAGAGCATTTGCTAAAAATCTGGGCCGCGTCGATTTGAACGCGCGGGTTTGAGCCTGCAAGCTTGCACGTGCAGTCTCAAAGCGCATCAGTGCATGCGCCTTACGCATCGAAGAACCACAGCGCGGTTCATACACTTTGCCTCATCAACTTAAACGGGGCCATCAATGAAAAGTCTATTTGTTTGCCGACGCGCGCTGCTGTGTCTTGCTCTGGCCTCGTCCATGACTGCGGCGCTGGCCCAAACTTGGCCGCAAGCCAAGGCCATCACACTCATCGTCGGTTATCCGGCGGGTGGCAGTGTGGATTTGGTCGCGCGGGTGATTGCCGAGCCGCTGGGCAAACGATTGGGCGGGCAAGTGATTGTCGAAAATGTGGGCGGTGCCGGTGGCACGATTGGGGCGCAAAAGGTTGTGAGTGCGAAACCAGACGGCTACACGCTGCTGCTGGGGTCGGGCAGTGAGGTGTCAATTGCCCGTATCTACAACGCCGCAGTCAAATACGACGGCGAAATCGACTTGACGGGCATTGGCCTGATTGGCGTCACTCCCATGGTGTTCGTGGCGGGGCCCAAGGCCAACGTGAAAACCATGCCTGAAGCCATCGCGTTGGCAAAAAGCAACCCCGGCAAGCTGAACTTTGCATCATCCGGCATTGGCACGCCGCTGCATGTGGCAGGCGAGTTGATTAATCTGAAAGCAGGCACATCCATCAAACATGTGCCGTACCGCGGTGCTGCGCAAATGGTGCAGGACGTGCTGGGCAACAACATTGAATTTGGCGTGTTTGTGTTGTCGTCTGCCCTGCCGCACATTGAGTCGGGCAAGATGATGCCCTTGGCCGTGACCACGCCTGAGCGCTCGCGCGCTGCGCCGCAAATCCCCGCTATGGCTGAGTTTGCAAAAATGAAAGACTACAACATGAATGTCTGGTTTGGCCTGTTTGGCCCCGCCAAACTGCCTGCGCCTATGGCTGCAAAGTTGAACAAGGAACTTGGCGAAGTGCTGCGTGACCCAGCGGTGTGGCAAAAGCTGCAAAAGGCGGGTATCAGTAACGAAGGTGGTAGCCCCCAGGCGCTGGCCAGCTTCATCAAGGCTGAGACCTTGCGCGTGCGCAGCGTGGTGAACCAGGCTGTCGTTGATGGTGTGAAGAATTGAGGGTGACCCATTGAGGCCACACCCAGTCGAAATACTACCGCCGACGATCAGCAGTTGGGCGAATTCTGGCAGCCATGTGCCCTACGTGCACGAACGCACCGGCATAGAACCTGGGCCCGATGTTTTGGTCACGGCACTGGTGCATGGAAACGAATACTCAGGCGCAATTGCTGTGCTTGAACTGCTGGCTGGGGGCTGGCAACCCGCATGCGGTCGGGTCACGTTTGCGTTCTGCAATGTTGCAGCGTTCGAGCGGTTCGATGCCCGTATGCCTGATGCCTCCCGGTATGTCGATGAGGACTTCAACCGTGTGTGGAGCTCGGCGCGGCTGGCTTCCAGCGACACCAGTACTGAGCTTGTACGCGCTCGGCAGCTACTGCCCTTTGTGGAGCGTGCGACCCATCTTCTCGATCTGCACTCGATGCACGAACCCTCCGCGCCACTGCTGGTGACGGGTACGCTACAGCGTAACATCGATTTTGCGCAGGGCATGCAAACGTCGGCCCAGGTCATCATCGACAGCGGCCACGCAGATGGTGTGCGCATGCGTGACTACGGCAGTTTTGCCGACCCGGCCAGCCCGCGGATTGCACTGCTGCTGGAAGCGGGTCAGCACTGGCAAGCATCATCGGTGCGCACGAGCAGAAACACCCTGATGCGCTTTCTGGTGCAGGCCGGGTCCCTCGCCAAATCGGACGTTTTACCGGGCTGGTTGCTGCCTGACAGCACCCCACCCAATCCGGTGTTGGTGACCGACCGAGTGGTCGCTAAGTCGATGGACTTTGCATTCACAAAGCCGTTTGCGGGCGGCGAGGTCATTGAATGCGCAGGCACTGTCATCGCCCAGGACGCGGGCTGCGCCTTCGCTACACCGTACGACAACTGCGTACTGGTGATGCCCTCTGTGCGGCAGTTGCGGCCAGGTGTGACGACGGTGCGGCTGGGTTGGGCTCAAGAACCCACTCGCGCCGCACCACCCGCACCACGCCGCGTCACCCGCTGAAGCCCGCGCTTGCCCAGCCGATAAACCGCGCGCAACATCGTCAACGCCAGCACGGCCTCCACAAACGTCAGCACAAACGCCACCAGCGCGTTGCCGCGCGCACTGCGGGCTTTGAACTTGGCCAGCATGCCATCGCGGGCTATTTCGATGCTGTCGTAAAACGTGGGCACCACCAGCAGGGTGAGGATAGTGGAGGTGATGGTGCCGCCGATGATGGCGATGGCCAACGGGCGGTAAAACTCGCCGCCTTCGCCCAGGCCAATCGCCACGGGCAGCATGCCGGCGATCAGCGCAAAGGTGGTCATCAAAATTGGCCGTAGGCGCATGCGGCCAGCCTGCATCAGCGCGTCTTCGCGGCCCATGCCTTCGTCTTGCTGTTTGCGGGCGCAATCGAGCAGCAAGATTGCGTTTTTGGCGACCAGGCCCATCAGCATGATGACCCCGATGAAGCTCATCAGGTTCAGCGTGCCGCCTGTTAGCAACAGCGCCACCACCACGCCAATCAGGCTCAAGGGCAGCGACAACATCACGGCCAGCGGCGCGGTGAAGGAGCCAAACTGCATCACCAGGATCAGGTACATCATGCCGATGCCCATCAAGAGGGCGATCAGCATCTCGGTGAACAGCTCTTGCTGGTTGCGCGCCGCACCGCCAAGCTCAACACCGTATCCGGTGGGGAAGTCAATCGCTTTGGCGATCTTCAACGCATCCGCGGTGACTTCGCCGCTGGAGCGGCCATCGACGTTTGCAGACACCGTGATCATGCGTTTGCCGTCCAGATGCTGAATTTGCGACGGCCCTTTGCCCATGCTGATGCTGGCGATCTGATCCAGTGGCACCATCATGTCGCTGCCACTGACGGCGATGGGCATGCGCTCGATGTTCTCGGCTACCACGCGGTCGCTGGGGTGCAGACGCACGGCGACATCGCGGGCCTCGCCATTGGGGTCAATCCAGTCGCCCACCTCCACGCCTGCGAAGGCCACGCGCAGGGCCTGGGCCGCATCATTCGCGGAGATGCCCAGTGAATTGGCCAAGCCGCGGTTGAGTTCAATCTTCAGCTCCTGCTGGTTGCGCGCCGCACCGCCCAGCTCGACGCCGTAGCCGGTGGGGAAGTCGATGGCCTTGGCAATCTTCAGCGCATCCGCCGTCACTTCGCCACTGGAGCGCCCGTCGGCATTGGCCGATACGGTGATCATGCGCTTGCCATCGAGATGCTGGATTTGCGACGGCCCTTTGCCCATGCTGATGCTGGCGATCTGGTCTAGTGGCACCATCATGTTGCTGCCACTGACCGCGATGGGCATGCGCTCGATGTTCTCGGCCACCACGCGGTCTTGCGGGTGCAGGCGCACGGCGACATCACGTGCCTCGCCATTGGGGTCAATCCAGTCGCCGACTTCCACACCCGCAAACGCCACACGCAGCGCTTGCGCCGCATCGTTGGCG
>JANNFW010000733.1:0-1868 GCA_031380235.1 Rhodoferax sp.
AAAGTTTGATTTCTTTTCGAATCAACGCTGTAGGTCGTTGCACCTCCTAGCCGTGCCGGGCTTGTGATAGTTTGGCACTGTCTTCGTCGGTGCGCCTACTACAGCGCTGATTCAGAAAAGAAATAAGTTCAATTTAGCTCGTCATGCGCACCTCCCGCTGGACCCTCGCCCTCTACCTCGGCCCTGCCGTGCTGGTGATGGCGGCTGCGTGCCTCTACCCGGTGCTCACCGCCTTTCAACTGGCGGGCTACAAGTGGGAGATGGGTACGCCGTGGGAGAGTGCGCAGTGGGTGGGCTGGGCGAATTTTGTCTCGGCCTTCAGCAATGAGCAGGTGTGGTCATCGCTGTGGACGACGTTGCTGTTCGCGGCGGTGTGCGTCAGCGCAGAAATGGTGCTGGGCATTGCACTCGCACTCGCGCTGGAGCACCCGGTGCGCGGCATGGCGATTTTCAGGACGATTTTTATCCTGCCGATGATGATCGCACCCATCGCCGTGGGCCTGGCGTGGCGCTATATGTTCGATGCGCAGTTTGGGCTGATCAACGCCGTGCTGGGCCTGTTTGGCATCAAGGCGATGACCTGGCTGGCCGACCCCACGCTGGCCTTCATCGCCATCGTGATTGCCGACATCTGGCAGTGGACGCCCTTCGTCTTCATCATGATGCTGGCAGCGCTTGCGGGCGTTGACAGCGCCGTGCTGGAGGCCGCCCGTATCGATGGCGCGCGCTGGTGGCAACAGATATTTTTGGTCAAACTGCCAATGGTGATGCACGTTATTGCCATCACACTGATGATGCGGTTGATCGACGCGTTTCGCGTGCTCGAGGTGGTCTACGTGCTCACTTTTGGGGGCCCAGGCAACAGCACTGAGATATTGGCGCTGCATATTTACAAAACAGCGTTTGTGGGGCAGCAGATGGGCGTGGCGGCGGCCGTGTCGGTGTTGCTGCTGTTAGTCGTGGCGGGCTTGTCGTGGGGGGCATTGCGATTGTCCAACCCCTTGAAGGACGGCAAGTGAAAGACACAGCATGAAACGCAGTGCGCCTCTCGTTCTCGTGCACTACACCATGCTCGTCGTGCTGGCGACGATGTGCCTCGCGCCGATCCTCGTCATTTTTGCAACCAGTTTGCGCACCCAAGTTCAGATTTTTTCCGAACCGCTTAATTTTCTGTTCACTCCAACGCTAGCCAACTACCGCGCAGTGTTGCAAGAAGATCGGCTGGAAGTCTATTTGGGCAACAGCCTGTTTGTAGGCGTAATCTCAACCGTCGTCACCTTGGTTTTGGGCTGCATGGCTGCTTACGGGCTGGCGCGTTTTCGCTTTGCGGGTCGCACCACAATTGCCTACACCAGCCTGCTGTTGCGCACCGTGCCGCTGGCGGTGCTGGCGATTCCGGTGTTTGTGATCTGGAACCAATGGGGTTTGGTCAACAGCCTGTGGGGCTTGATTTTGCTGTATGTCGCGGTCAATCTGCCGTTCACGATTTGGCTTTTGTATGGCTTTGTACTGCAAGTGCCGCTGGAGCTTGAAGAAGCCGCCGCGATTGATGGCTGCGGCCCGCTGCGCGTATTCACCTCGGTCTTTTTGCCGCTGATGGCTCCGGGCTTGGCAGCCGCGTCGATCTTCACCTTTCGCATCGCCTGGAATGAATTCATCCTCGCCCTGGTGCTGACAGACCGCCACACGCGCACGCTGCCGGTGGCTGCATCGCTCTTCATTACCGACATGGGCGTGGACTGGGGCAAAGTGATGGCGATGGGCAGCCTGATCGCCATTCCGCCCTTGATCTTCACCTTTGTGGCGGCACGGCAAATCATTGGTGGGTTGACGGCGGGGGCCGTTAAAGGTTGATGAAGGGCTGCGCC
>JANNFW010000737.1:0-1561 GCA_031380235.1 Rhodoferax sp.
ATGTCGCAGCCTGACATTTCACGACAACGCCGTGCATCATCAACCGTCCAAATCTCGCCGTTAGCAACGACAGGAATGCTGACCACTGACCGGATGTCCGCCACACGATGCCAATAGGCAGGCGGGCGGTAGGCATCGGCCCGGGTGCGGGCGTGCACGACCAGTTCATCCGCACCACCGTCTGCGATCGCCAGCGCGCATTCCTCCGCGCGTGAGTCGTCGTTAAAGCCCAAGCGCATCTTGGCCGACACCGGCATATACGCAGGTACCGCGCGGCGCACCGCAGCGACGATTTGGGTCAGCAGCTCCGGCTCTTGCAACAGCGCGGCACCGCCGCCGTGGCGGTTCACCACCTTGGCCGGGCAACCAAAATTGAGATCAATACCATGCGGCCCCAGCGCGGCAAGACGCGCCGCGTTCTCGGCCAGGCAGTTTGGGTCAGACCCGAGCAACTGCGCCCGCACCGGCACGCCTGCAAAGGTAAGCCCGCCATTCAACAACTCGGGCACGACGCGGATGAAGGCGCGGTCTGGCAGCAGCGTGTTGGTGATGCGGATGAACTCGGACACGCAGCGGTCAATGCCGCCCACGCGCGTCAGCACATCGCGCAACACGAAGTCGAGCAGGCCCTCCATCGGGGCGAGGATGATGGTCATGTCAATCGAAGAGAGGTCACTCGGAATTCACTGTAGCATCTGCCCGATGACTCAATACTTCTCATGAATTTCATTGTCCTGGGTGCCGGTGCCATCGGCTGCTACGTGGGCGGACGGCTCGCGTTGAGCGGGCAGCACGTGACCTTCGTTGGGCGGCCTCGCGCGGTGGATGCGCTTGTCGCTAGTGGCTTGACGGTGTCTGATCTGGATGGCTTCAGCGGTCATATTGCTCCGAACACGCTGCGGCTGGCCGCTTCCCTCAGAGATATCGCGCTTACCGCCGAGCCCACGGTGATTTTGCTCTGCGTCAAAGGCGGTGCCACGCTCGCTGCTGCGCAGGAGATTGCGCAAGTCTGCAAGCCGGGCACCAGCATCGTGTCGCTGCAAAACGGCGTAGATAACGTGGCCCGCATTCAGGCCGGTGCACCCCACATGCAGGTGCTGGCGGGGATGGTGCCCTTTAACGTCGTATTTGACGTGGTGATGAGCCAACCTGACCGTGTTCATCGCGCCACAGCGGGCAGCTTGCACATTGAGCGCAGCGCCACAAGCGGCCAGGTCATGCCGCTCTTCAATGCCGCAGGGTTGCCGACTGTGTTGATTGACGACATGCGCGCGGTGCAGTGGGGCAAGCTGCTGTTGAATTTGAACAACCCGGTGAACGCGCTGTCTGAGCTGCCGCTGCAAGCCCAGTTGCGCGACCGCAGCCTGCGCCGCGTGGTGGCTGACTTGCAGAGCGAGGCGCTGGGCGTGATGGCGCGCGCAGGCATTACCCCCGCGCAGGTCACGCCTGTGGCACCGCGCGTGCTGCCCCACTTGCTGCGCCTGCCCAACTGGCTCTTCACCCGCGTGGCGGCACGCATGCTGCGCATGGATGCACAGGCGCGCTCGTCGATGGCAGACGA
>JANNFW010000745.1:0-3006 GCA_031380235.1 Rhodoferax sp.
CAGATGACGGCAACAACGTTGTGATCCACGAGTTTGCGCATCAGCTTGACCAGGAAAAGGGTGTTGCCAACGGCGCACCCCTGCTGGCGCGGCGCGCGCACTACCGCCGCTGGTCGCAAGTGCTCAATGACGAGTACCGAGCGTTGCAGGCGCGCATACGGTTTCGACATGAGCCCGTGCGGTATTCAGGCAGCGAAGAAGCGGCTGGTGCGCAGGAAGACCCGCTGTTCAGTGACTACGGCGCCACCGACCCGGCTGAGTTCTTTGCCGTGATCTCCGAAGTCTTTTTTGAGCGCCCCGCTCGCATGGCCTTAGAGCACGCCGCGCTGTACCAGGAGCTTGCCCGCTTCTATCGGCTAGACCCCTTAAGCTGGTAAAGGTGGCTGGCGATGAAAGCAGAGCGTTAACATCCGCGCATGACTGTTCCCCTTCCCGACGCCGGCCAACGCCTGGCCAAATGTGTCGCCGTATTGAAGAACTGCTCGCGCCGCGAGGCCGAGCAATACATTGAAGGCGGCTGGGTTCGAGTGAACGGCCAAGTCGTTGAGGAGCCACAAGCCAGGGTGACCGATCAGACCGTTGACATCGACAAAAACGCCAGCCTGCTAGAACTCAGCGCCGTCACCCTGTTGCTGCACAAACCGCCGGGTTTTGATGCGATCGCCCCACCGAGCACGGGCCGTGGCAACATCAAATCAGCGCAGCAGCTTTTGACAGTCGCCACTCACTTTGCCAACGACGCATCAGGCGTGCGCCTGCTCAAACGCCATCTGACAAAACTCGACCCCGGCCTACCGCTGGAAACCGCCGCAAGCGGCCTCGTTGTCTTCACGCAAGACTGGCGCGTGTCCCGCAAACTCGCAGAAGACGCACACCTGATCGAGCAAGAGCTGATGGTCGAGGTGGCTGGCAGCGTAGCCCCCGAAATCCTCCAGCGCCTCAACCAAGGCCTGCTGGACGATGGCAAACCGCTGCCCACCGTCAAGGTGAGCACCAGCAGCACGTCAGACACCGCCACCATCCTGCGCGTCGCTGTGAAAGGCGCCCACCCCGGCCTCATCGCCTACCTGTTCGAGCGCGTGGGCTTGGAGATCAAAAGCTTAAAACGCATCCGCATCGGGCGGGTGTCGATGACGCAGTTACCAGTCGGGCAATGGCGGTATTTGGCGGGGCATGAGCGGTTTTAAGCAGTCACCAAGGCAACCCCATGAAAACAAGCACTGCAATTACCGCGATCACCCTCTGGGCAGCAGCAGCCACATCGGCTTATGCGGCACAGGATGCCAGCGCACAAGGAGCATTGGATGTCGCTTTGCATCGGAAGATCGCCAAGCTGGATAGCGATTTGTTTGATGCTTTCAACAAGTGCGCCGACCCGGCTCAACTGCAAAAGCACGCCACGTTTTTCTCACCGAATACCGAGTTTTATCACGACAACGGCGGCGTGACTTGGACGCGGGACGCGATGCTTGCAAACACCCAAAAATACGCGTGTGGGAACTACACGCGGCAACTTGTACCCGATACGCTGAGAGTTTCGCCCGTCAAGGACTACGGCGCAATCTCCACTGGAACGCACCGATTTTGCCAAACATCAAGCGGCAAGTGCGAAGGGGCCGCCGAGTTCGTCATGATTTGGCATGACATCAACGGCACGTGGGAGGTTACTCGATCCCTTAGCTATGGCCATCGAGAGAATTCCGTCGTGCCGGGCGAAACCAATCGTCTGGTTGAATCAGACGTTGCGCAGATATTGAAAGACAAGCGCATTCAGAGCATATCTTTCGCATTCCTGCGAAATGGCATGCTGACTTATGCCGATGCTTTTGGAGACGCGCAACAAGGCGTGCCTGCCACCGTTGCTACGCTTTACAACATCGCCTCATTGGCAAAGCCCATATCGGCTGAAGTTGCCATGCAACTGGTAGCACGCGGCAAAATTTCTCTCGACGAGAAGATGAGCACCTACTGGACAGACCCCGACATCGCGCGGGATCCACGCAGGAACCTGCTCACGCCTCGGCTTGCACTGAGCCATCGCACCGGCTTTCCCAACTGGCGGACCAAAACACTCAGCTTTGACCGCAGCCCTGGAGCGTCCTTCGGCTACTCCGGTGAGGGTTTCGAGTACTTGGCGCGCTTCATCCAGGCAAAAACAAAGCACCCCATTGACTACTGGGCAGAGCAGTTGGTGCTCGCACCGCTGGGTATGAGACAAACCAGTTATGTCGGTCAAGCTTGGTTCAATGGTCGAATCGCCTTCCCGCATGACGCTGAAGGCAAACAGCTCAAGCGGCAAATCGGAAAAAGCCCATGGCATCAGACGACGTTTTTTCAACGCCAACCGACTACGCAATTTTTATCTCCTCTCTGATGAAAAATCGCAACCTTTCACCTGATCTCGCCAAGGAGCGCGTTGGTATTCAGACTGACAGGAAGGCCGATCTGTGCAAGAGGATTCCCAAAGATGACTGCCCGTCAGAAGCGGGCATGGCTTTGGGCTGGGAGTCTTTTCTGATCAACGGGCATCGGTACCTGATGCACTCAGGCTCCGACGACGGCACGTTTACGTTCAGCTACTTTTCTGCGGATACGAAGTCCGGCGCTGTCATTTTCACCAATAGCAGCAACGGATCAAAGGCTATTCTTCCACTTCTGAGGCTATCCGGAGAGGATCGCGAATTCGTCGACTTCTTGGACAAACTGGTCAACCCGTGAGAACTTTGGCATTTTGTTCAAACGGTACCAGCTTATGTCGAAGTGCTTTGCGGGGTGCATTCGTTGGGCCTGCGAGTCATCAATTTGTCGGCTGAAAAGTACTTACTCATCGGCAGTGCCATCTCTCTGCCTGCATAGCCCGCGCAAATGTCGAATCCCTCTAGAGTCAGCCCCTCAAGCCGTAAACAACTGCCCCCGAGCGGCACCCGTCATCGCCACCACGCACCGGTGCGTAACCCGCCGCTCTGCCGATACGACCTCAAGCCGCCTCAAGCAAAAACTCGACCT
>JANNFW010000749.1:0-3269 GCA_031380235.1 Rhodoferax sp.
AGGCCGGGCGGTGGATGTGCGCACGATCTCCGCAGAGCTCGGCGTGCGCTACGTGCTCGAAGGCAGTGTGCGCCGTGCTGGCGACCGAGTGCGCGTGACCGCTCAGTTGATCGATGCCTTCAGCGGTAACCACCTGTGGGCCGAAAAGTACGACCGAGTGCTCGAAGACGTGTTCGAGGTGCAGGAAGAAGTCACACAAAACATCGTAGGGGCCATTGCTCCGCAAATCCATGCCGCTGAACAAAACATGGCCAAGCGCCAGCGCCCTGGCAACCTGAAGGCCCACGACCTGGCCATGCGCGCCAATGCCAACAGCAACGATGCCATTCGCCGCAATGATCCGTTACTGTGGCAGCAAGCGCTGGCTGAGGCGCGCGCTGCGGTGGCGATGGATGCGAACAGCGTGCTGGCGCTGACGGTGATCGCCGAGTTGAACGCACGCTACGTTGGAACGCCGCAGTTTGATGAACAGGATTTGAGCGTGCCCTGGAAAGAGGGCGTGGCTGCCGCCGGGCAGGCCATTGACCTGGATCCGGTGACCAGCCCAGCCTACCGCTGGATGGGATTTCTGCTCTCGTTGGGAGGTTTTTACGATGAAGGGCGCACCATGGCGCGCCGGGGCGTGGAGTTGAACCCGAACGATGCCCTGGCTTGGAGCAACCTGGCCTTTGCCGAAGTGTGGTCGGGCCACCCCGAAGAAGCACTGGCGCACCAAGCGCAAGCCGTGCGCCTAAGTCCGCGCGACCCCAATCAATACCTGTTCAATTGCTGCCGGTCTTTGGCGTGTTTTGAACTGAAGGACTACGCCCAGGCCATGGTCTACGCGCGCATGGCCGCTGGTGCCGCCCCGAATTCACCCGGGCCCCAGGTGGTGCTGGCGATAGCCGCTGTGGGGGCTGGCGAGCTGGCGGTGGCCAAGAGCGCCCATGCGTTTTACAGCCAGTTGTGCCCGGCCTACACCAAGCGCGTCATGTCTGGCGACACCACCTTCGGCAACCCAGAGCATCGCAGATGCGCCATACTGGCACTGCGCATAGCGGCGGGGCTGGAGGATGCGGATGCGGCGCAAGGCTTGCGCTGAAGGCTACGCCCGCACCGCCAGCGCATACTGCGCCCGCAAGCCATCGGCAACAGCGCTGTAGGGCGATGTGACCAACGCCCGGTCTTCAACCGACATGCGCTGCCAGATGAAGTCTTTTTCATTGCCGGGATCGTTGGCCACATAAAGTTGTGTGGTGATCAGCTCGCGGTTACCGAGCTTGATTTTGGCGTGGATGTGCGGTGTGCGGCCTGGGTAGGGCGGCGGCTTGATGGTGCGGAACTTGAACTCGCCTGCCGCGCCAAGCGTGACGCGGCCAAAGCCCTGAAACGACGGGTCGATCTTGGCCCCGTCGCGTGGATGGTCGTAGTGGCCCGCCTCATCGCACTGCCAAATTTCCATCGTTCCGCCTTTGAGGGGGGCACCGTCCAGGTCCGTCACCACGCCTTCAACCCAACTGGGCTGACCCTTCGTGTAAGCCAGCGTGCCGTTTTTGAGCAAGTTGTAGTCTGCGTCTTTGGGCTCGGTCACCGGGTAAAACGGCCCTTCGGTCTGTGATGGTGTCGCGCGGCGCTGGGTTTGCGCCCAGCTTGGATTGAACAGGCCGCTCACAAGCAGCGCACCGGTGGTGGTGAGGAGGTTTCTTTTGGAGTTCATGGTGCCCGCTCGTCTGTTTTAATACTCAATTGGGCCACAAGCTGGGCAAAAAGTTTCACCCTTTACACAACGGGTACATTCATCACCGTGCCTGCCGCGATCAAGGCATCAATCTTCGCCATGGCCTGCTGGCCAGCATGGGTTCGGGGATCCAAATTAGGCAGACTTTCGGCCATCTGCGCATCGGCTTGGGTTAAATCAACGTGTGCCATTGACCACTTGCCGTAGCGCCGACGGGCAATGTCTTCAACTTGGCGCAGCTCTATATTCTGATGGCGTTTATCGGCCAGGATGCGCGCGTACAGAGCGTCCAACTTGCCGCGTTCCCCTTCGAGCACTTGCAAGTACGCGCCTTGACCTTGGCACAGCACACCGGTGATGCCGTGGGCGGCATTGTGGGCTTGCGCACTGCGCAGTATGGTGCCGGTTACCGCCGTGGTGACGGGCCCCACAGCGGTGCTGACGTAAATCATGCGAGTGAGCATGGCGTGACTCCTGGTTGCCATGATCTTAGCCGGGAGTTTGATGGCTTGCTTGCTAGGCCGCCATGCCTGCTACCCCGCAATGCGCACATCCATCCGCGTGAAGCCGCGCACGAAGTTCGACAGCACCCGCTCAGGCTTGCCCACCACCTCGATGTCTCGAAGCGCTTCAAAATTTCTTCCCACAGAATTTTGATCTGCATCTCGGCCAGGCGGTTGCCGACGCAGCGGTGAATACCAAACCCGAAGGCCAGATGCTGACGTGGCCGGGCACGGTCGATGATGAACTGATCGGCGTTGTCAATCGCCTCCTCATCGCGATTGCCTGACAGGTACCACATCACTACCTTGTCACCCGCCTTGATCTGCTGACCGCCCAGCTCGGTATCGATCAGCGCGGTGCGGCGCATGTGGGCCAGCGGCGTTTGCCAGCGGATGATTTCGGGCACCAGGCTCTCGACCAGCGCCGGGTTAGCGCGCAGTTTGGCAAACTCAGCCGGGTTTTGATACAGCGCCAACAGGCCGCCTGTCATCGAGCTGCGCGTGGTGTCGTTGCCACCGACGATCAACAAACTCAAGTTGCCCATGAACTCGTGCGCGCTCATGTTGCGGGTGGCGGGCGCGTGCGCCAGCATTGAGATCAAATCATTCTTCGGCTCGGCATTCACCCTCTCATTCCACAGCCGGGTGAAGTAGGCCAGGCAGTTCTCCAGCTCCTTGCTGCGCGCCTCCAACGAGGGCATCAGCCTGCCCGGCCCGACGGCAGAAGTGGTCACGTCAGACCAATAGGTGAGCCGCTTGCGATCTTCAAATGGAAAATCAAACAGGGTAGCCAGCATCTGCGTGGTCAGCTCAATCGACACACGCTCAACCCAGTTAAACGTCTCGTTGCGCGGCAACTCGTCCAGTACTTTGGCGGTGCGGCTGCGAATGGTGTCTTGCATCGTTGCCAAGTTGGCGGGGGCGACGATGTTGCTCACGCTTTTGCGCTGCAAATCGTGCTCGGGTTGGTCCATCGCGATGAAGCTCGGACGGCGCTGCGCCATGGGCTCGTCAAAGATCACGATACCGCCCTTGGCCCAGTCAGACGA
>JANNFW010000766.1:0-2177 GCA_031380235.1 Rhodoferax sp.
AGTGATTTGAAGTTACCACAGTTAAATTTATCAAACGGTGTTTTTTCGCACATCCCTATCCCGCTTGATTTCTTAAGCTTGACTCACACGCCAACCCGGTGTGCAACTACCGCAAAGGATGCCATCATGAAAAACAACCACTCCATCGGGAACCGCTCCGAATTTCGCCCCACTTGGTATTTGGCGCTGCTGGTATGGCCCGCCATCACGGCGCTGATGTTTATCGTCGCAGGCGGCGGGAGCGAGCAGCCCTCAAACCTGGCGCAGGTGAAGCCAGCAGTCTCGGCCCCGGCCCCGGTGGTCGTATCTGATGCACGCGACGGCAAAACGACCGCGCGCTAGGGCGGTGTTGCGCACTTTGAAGTCGGCCCACCACACGCCGACGCAAGCCGCGCACACCCACCCAAGTTACTCGCAATAAATTGACTCGTAGGTTAATTTTTAGCTCCAAACAGTCATAATTTGCTAAATAATAGACCAAATTGATGTCCAGCTCTCGTATCATTTGCATAAATAGCTATAATTATAATAGCAATTCGTCGATTTCAGTTTATGCATCATTGCCCTTGCCGAACCTTAGGCGGAATCGCTTGTCACACCTCTTATTCCATTTCCATTTCAATCGGACAGGTTGTTGCACCTCCTAGCAGTGCTAGTGCACTGTCCTCGTCGGTGCGCCTACTGTCCGATTGAAATAGAAACGGAATTGATCGTCACGATTGATTGAGAAACTGAACTAGTTTTTGGCTGGCCGCTCAAGACCATCCCACGCCATGCCGCTCAGACTGCGATCCCGGCAGCGCTGCGCGAAGCTGTGGACAACCCGATCCTGCTCGCAGCGGGCCAGGCAAAACTCAAAGCGCTCCAGCGCCTTGTCCCAAGCACCGGCCCGGTAAGCCGCGAGAGCTTGCGAATACGCAGTTTGGTTGGCCGTGATCTTGTCTTGCATCGCTTCCGGGTAACAGGCTACGCACTCGTACACGTCGACCCCCGTGGCGTGGCCAGACAAGATCGTCGATCCCAATGGCCTCAGCAAAAACTGATCCGCCGCCAAAATACGACTGCGCGTTGAGCCGTCGAGCACCAGTTGCGCGCTGAAATGTTTGGTGAGGTTTTCCATGCGCGATGCGAGGTTCACGCTGTCGCCAACGACCGAGCACTGGAAGTGGTCTGGATCGCCAATCGTGCCCAGAATCACCGGCCCGCTGTGCAAGCCCATGCCAAAGCGCAATGCCGGAAAATCGGGACTCCGGTCGCGGTTGTAGGCTTCGAGTCCACGGCACATGGCGATGGCGCCCCGCAACGCATCATCGGCCTCATTGGGGAACAGGGCGAGAATGCCGTCGCCGTAATATTGCCCGACAAATCCGCCGTGGGCAGCAATGCCCGGCTGCACATGCGACAGGTAGCGATTGATCAACTCAATGGTGCCACGCGGGCCGAGTCTCGCAGATGCCTTGCTGAAGCCCCGCAAGTCGACAAACAACACGTTCATGTCGCGCTCGGACGCTTCGTTCAGATTCACATCCACGATGCTGGTGCGCCCGAAGCTTGTGAGGAACCCGCCCGGTACGAAGCGCCGGTTTGCCTCGGTCAGTACGGTTTGCGCGTCCAATGCGGCTAGCGTGCTGGCGTGCAGACGCGCATTTTCGATGGCGGTGGCCGTCTGCACGCCCAGCGCCTGTGTCAACTGGACTCGGCTGGTTGTGAATGCGCTGCGCGTCACGTGGTTTTCGAGATACAGCAGGCCGATGGTGCGGCCCCGTACGGCAATCGACACACACAGGATTGCAGCCACCGCGTTCTCGCGCGCATAGGGCTCGTTCTCCAGCATTTTGTCTTTGGACGCATCGTGAATGATGATGGAGTCCGGTGAGCGCAGCGCCCGATCCACGACGCTACGGCTTAAAGTATGAAAGTCCGCCAGCCTCCTTCGTTGGTTGAAGGTCTGCTCCAGATTGGCTTCGGCTTCGATCCAGGTCTTGCCTGCAGCGTCGATCAACAGCAGCAGGCTGCGGTCTGCACCGGCCACCTGCATCAGGGCAGGCATCAGGCGTTCGAGCAGGACGGTTTCGTCCATCTCGCGGGAAATGGAGGCCACTGCGCTCAACAAGCTGTTTAGATCGGCGCTTTGAAATTGGGTAGAAATCAGAGCGTCTCCGCCCGACGCTACTGAC
>JANNFW010000367.1:0-3247 GCA_031380235.1 Rhodoferax sp.
GCCTCGGGCCGCGTCGCCAAAGTTGCCACCACGTTTGATTTCGGCTTTGCACTGGGGCCACGCATCAATGCCGCAGGCCGTTTGGCCGACATGACCTTGGGCATTGAATGTCTGCTGACCGATGACGCAGGCCGTGGTGTCGAATTGGCGAAAACGCTCGATGCCATCAACCGGCAGCGCCGTGAAATCGAAGGCGACATGCGCGAGCAAGCCATGAATATCGCCGAAGGTTTGTTTGATGACGGTACCGAGCCTCCACCCGCCATCTGCGTGTTTGACGCAGATTTTCATGAAGGCGTGGTAGGCATCGTCGCTTCGCGCATCAAAGACAAACTACACCGCCCCGCATTCGTTTTTGCGCAGAGCAAAGCACCGGGCAAAGAGCACGAACTCAAAGGCTCAGGCCGTTCGATTGCCGGTTTTCATTTGCGTGATGCGCTGGATTTGGTCGCCAAGCGCCACCCCGGTGTGCTGCTGCGCTTTGGCGGCCACGCCATGGCGGCGGGCTGCACGGTGGAACTGACGCAATTCGAAGCCTTCGAGCGGGCGTTCACGCAGGTCGCCCGCGAGTGGCTGGATGCTGCCACGCTCACCCGCCGCCTGGAAACCGATGGCCCTCTCAAACCCGAGTACCGCCGCATCGATCTGGTCGACACGCTGCACCACGAAGTCTGGGGCCAGGGTTTTGCCGCGCCAACCTTCAGCGAAGAGGTGGAAGTGGTATCGCAGCGCCTGGTCGGCGAGAAGCACCTGGCCGTCAAACTCAAGCACCAGGGCAGCCCGGTTGACGGCATCTGGTTCGGCCACACCGAGCCGCTTCCCGCGCGGGTGAATCTTGCCTTTCGGCTCGATGCGGACGAATGGAATGGCGTGCGACGGGTGCGGTTTTTGATTGAGGGGGCGGAGGTGTGAGGTGAGTTGCGATTCATCATCACTATTGATGATGCGAAAAATTGGCAGAGTGGCTATATTTAAAGTCCGAACCGTACAGGGAGGGCAGTATGAGCGGGCTCGTCAAAAGTATTTCTGATAGAACACCGGATACGGATACGGCGCAGGTCGCCGTCACAATGGCGTTTGCACTGGGATTTGGAGTCTTCGCGGTGTTTGTTAGCCTTTGGAACAACGGAACCATGTGGCACGGATTACTCTGGGCTGGCGCATGGAGCTCAGTAGGTTGGTTTCTCGGTTTCCTGTTTGGCATTCCAAGATACTTGTCGACTGACACTGCACGTACACCTGCTGCATTAAACCTGGAATCGATGAGAAACGAACTGGCTTTGGCCGTGGCTGCGGCACAGGTGTCGCGCGAAGCAGTGACTGAAGCGGTTAAGGCCAAAGCTGCTGCGAATGAAGGTGCGGCCGAAGCAACGAAGGCCGCTGTTCAGACTGCGAAAGAATCCGCTGAGGCTCAAGCAAGACTCGCAGCCGATCCTCAGAATGTCACGTTGCAAGCCGACGCCAAGGCCAAGGCAGAAGGTGCTGAATTGGCGAGGGTTGCCAGTGACAATGCAGCCGGATTGGTAAAGGATGCTGACGCTAAAGTTGCGCCAGCGGAAGAAGCAGCTAGCCAAGCTGAGGCGGCGGCGGCGGCCGCTAGGAGCAAGTTAGCAAATCAGAGCACAAGCGCGGCAGCATCGCCATCATCCTCTTCCCTTACAGTAAATACCAATCTCGAACAGATATCTGATTGGTTAACAAAGATCATCGTTGGCGTTTCGCTGGTCGAATCCCAAACATTGCTAAACAAGATGCAATGGGCGGCGGCGTACATGGCCAAGTCGATGGTGAAGGCTAACGATGCTGCGGTTCGAGCCGTCGCCACCCTCGACCTCACCTCCGCGTCATCTGTCGCATCGGCACCCGCTTCTGCGGCGTCGAGCGCTACGGCAATAGCTGCCAATAGTTTGGACTCTGTCGGCTCCACCGACTCTTTTGCATATGCGCTCATGTTGTACTTCCTTGCCACGGGGCTACTCGGAAGCTATTTACTGACGCGACTATTTCTGCAGAGGGCTTTAGCCAGGGTCGCCAACACGGGACAGGGGACTTAGTCAACGCACTTCGCACGATCAAGGTTCGCAATTTGCTGGGTCGAATAAAGGCAAAACGGCGTCTAGCAAATGAGGTTTGATCGTGCAGAGCTTTGACCCAGCATGGTTGTTGGACAAGCCCAGTTGTGAGGCGTCAACCCTGGAAAGATTTTTTTTATTCCACCGCACACGCAGGACTTCAGGTTTGCACCGGGTGCCGGTGAAGATTTTTTAAGGCATCAATTTGGATCAGTTGTGGCAACTGTGAGGACGTGTTGAGGTACAGGCATACTGAGCCTTTGACAGTGCCTGTGAACTCTCGATCAACGATTCCCTTAACCGCCGCGCTGATCTTCGCCACCGCCATCGCCGTGGTCAACGGTTTTGGCCGCTTTGCCTACGCGCTCTTGCTGCCGGTGATGCGCGACGATTTGGCGTGGGACTACGCGCTGTCGGGCTGGCTCAACACCGCCAACTCGCTGGGGTATGGGGTGGGTGCGCTGGCGGGGCTGTTTTTGCTGTCGCGGTTTCGGCCCGCCTTGCTGTTTGTGGCGGGGTTAGCGATCACCGTGATCACGCTGCTGCTGTGTGGCATCACGCGCGACCTGTCATTGATGATGTTTTGGCGCTTTGCCTGCGGCATTGGCTCGGCCTGGGTTTTTGCCTGCGGCGGTGCGCTGGTGGCGGCGCATTACGGCAAAGATCCGGCGCAGTCTGCCGCTGCCATCGCCGTTTACTACGCGGGCGGCGGGCTGGGCATTGCGCTCAGTGGCGTGCTGCTGTACCCGGTGCTGGGCACGGTGGCGGGGCAGCATTGGTCATGGGCGGCGGGCTGGGTGGTGCTGGGCTTGGCCGCGCTGGCGCTGTCGATAGCGCCATCAAAGCTCGCCCTGCGCATTGGAGGTCAGACCAGCACGGTGTCGGCAGACCGGTTTCGCTGGCGCGACTACATCCCCATCATGCTTGCGTACTTTCTATTTGGCGTGGGCTACATCGTTTACGTCACGTTTGTCATCGCCTGGCTGAAAGACATGCGCATGGGGTTTGAATCGTCGGTGGGCGTGTGGCTGGTGCTGGGTATCGCGTCGATGGCCTCGGGCTACATCTGGCGCAATGCAATGGCCAACTGGTGGCCCGTGCACACCTTCTCGGCCGTCACGGTCTGTACCGCCATCGGCACGGTGCTGCCGTTGTTGAGCAACCATCTGGCGATG
>JANNFW010000815.1:0-2699 GCA_031380235.1 Rhodoferax sp.
CCCGGCGACACCTTCGAGTACACCAGCGGCACCCGCCTGCGCACGCCTACGGGCACCATGCACGGCAGCTTTTTCTGCGTCGCCGAAGACGGCGAGAAGTTTGACGTAGACATCCCCATGTTTGTGCTGGATGCCCTGAGCGCAGGCCCAGAGCGCACCTTGCACTAAAGGCTGGCCCCGTCCCCCATTTACCCATTCAAGCCGTTGAAAGCGCCCGTTCACGACCTGCAAGAATTGCTGGCCCGGCTGGACCCAGAGGCCACGCTGGTGTCGCGGCATCTTTGGTTGACCGATTTTTTTGACTGGGTTCGTGGCGAGTGTGTATCGCCAGACGCATCCATCGCGCGCGTCAAGCTGTTTCTGGATGCGCTCAACGCCCGCCCTGGCATGGCCGAGCAGGCCCAGGCCTGGTGGCGCAACTTGATGAACACGGTGGATGCCACGCCCCTGCTGGCGGACTACGGGTTTGCGTCGCGCAGCGCCTTCATGAGCGAGCTGGCCGAGCGCCTGCGTCTCAAATTGCTGCCCGCCACCCCCGAGACCATTGATGCCGCTGAGCTCTTCCCGCTGGTGTTGGACCGCGCCTTCGACGCGCAATGGATGGCCGCCATCGACGAACCACTGATGCACCGCCTGCAAACACTGCTGCATTCGGGCACCAGTTCTCAGCCGCAGGATCACCCAGGCGATGCACAAGCCCTGACGGTGTGGCAAAACGCCGTGTTGCAAGCCGTCATGTTTTGCACCGCCCAGGTTCAAGCCACCGGCTTTTCGCCCGAGCTGCGCCTGCGCATGAGCGCCAACAAACTGGAGCGAGAGCCGTTTCACAACTTGCCGTATGAGTTTGACACGGTTCGGGCCGCGTATGTGGCGCATGCGAGCAGCGGTTTTGATGCCGACGCGCCGACGCACGCCCTGCTGCAAGAAGCGTTGCAGCAGTTTCGTGAGCGGCTGGAGCACTGCCGCCAGGCCGCTGCCAGCGTGTACACCCACTTGGATGAGCACGGCATTTCGGTCAACCTGGTGTTTCGCCTGCGTCAGCTGCGCGAGCGCGTGCTGCGCATCCGTTTGCTGCTGGACTGTTTGACCTCGGCCCACCCCAGCGCAAGCACCGCGCGGCTGCTGGGCCAATTGGTGCTGGTAGGGCAGGAGCGGCGCAGCCTGAGGGCACTGGTGGCCTCCAACTCTTCGCTGTTGGCGGCCAAAGTGGCGGAGTGCAGCTCGGAGACGGGCGAGCACTACATCACCCGCACGCGGGCTGAATACCTCGACATGTTTGGCAAAGCAGCCGGTGGCGGCGTGCTCACGTCGCTCACCACCTGGTTCAAGTTCATGTTGATGGGCGTGGCGCTGGTGCCATTTTGGGACGGGTTTTGGTCGAGCATTATTTACTCGCTGAGCTTTATCGCCATTGGCCTCTTGCACTGGACGCTGGCCACCAAGCAGCCCGCCATGACCGCCCCCGCCATGGCCGCCAAGCTCAAGGACTTGACCGCGCCCAATGCGCTGGATGTTTTTGTGGATGAGGTCACCCACCTGGTGCGTTCGCAAGTGGCTGCCGTGTTGGGCAATGTGCTGCTGGTGGTGCCCGCGGTGGTGCTGATTTCGGTCGCTTTGCTGTTGCTATCGGGCCAGCCCATGATTGATGCAAAAGAAGCCGCCTACGTGCTCAAGCGCCTGAGCCTGCTTGGCCCCACGCTGCTGTTTGCCGCCTTCACCGGTGTGCTGCTGTTTGCCAGCAGCATCATTGCGGGCTGGGTGGAGAACTGGTTTGTGCTGCATCGCCTCAAATCTGCCCTGCGCTACAACCCGCGCATTACCGCCGTGCTGGGGCCAGAGCGTGCGGCGCGCTGGTCCATTTTTTTGCGCGACAACATCTCCGCGCTGGCTTCCAGCATATCGCTGGGGTTCTTGCTGGGTTTGGTTCCGGCATTCGCCGACTTCTTTGGCTTGGGCCTGCAAGTGCGCCACGTCACCCTGTCTGCCGGGCAACTGGCAGCAGCGTGCGCGTCACTGGGCTGGGGCGTGCTGCAAACTGGCGCGTTCTGGTGGTGCGCGGCCTCCATACCGCTGATTGGTGCGTTGAACTTGACCGTCAGCTTTTACCTGGCCTTTCGCCTCGCCTTGCAGGCGCACAACGTGACCGGCGTTGACCGCGCACGCATCCGTCAGGCGATCTGGCAACGCTGGCGCAGCGCGCCGTTGAGCTTCTTTCGCCCCACCCAGAATTCTTGAGACACCATGGGCGAGTTTGACCTGATCGAGCGCTATTTCAAACGTACCGAGCGCGCGGCAGCACGGGCCGACCTGGTCAAGTTAGGCATCGGCGATGACTGCGCGCTGCTGCAACCCAGGCCCGACATGCAGCTTGCGGTTTCTACGGATTTGCTGGTTGAAGGCCGTCATTTCTTTGCCAACGTAGACCCTGCCGCGCTGGGCCACAAAGCGCTGGCCGTGAATTTAAGCGACCTGGCTGCCTGCGGCGCAAAGCCTATCGCCTTCACGCTCGCTCTCGCATTGCCCGAGGTGAACGAGCCATGGCTTGCCGCGTTCTCGCAAGGCCTGTTCGCACTGGCCGATGCGCACGGTTGCGAGCTGGTGGGCGGCGACACCACACGTGGCCCGCTGAACATCTGCATCACCATCTTTGGCGAAGTGCCCGTCATCAACGGCCAATCGCAAGCTCTGCTGCGCAGCGG
>JANNFW010000374.1:0-4060 GCA_031380235.1 Rhodoferax sp.
TCACGGAAAGAATAAGGCAGGTTGCCTACGTAAAGTTTGTTGCCCATGGAGGGACTCCTGAAAATAACTCAAAACGCGATTTAGTCCGATCACCACTCAACCCACTATCAACAACAAACTTGTCAAGACTTCAAGCAGACGGGAAACTGACTACATACCGCAAACGCGTATGCCGATTCCTCGGCAATACCCCTCCATTATGCGCTAAGTCAGTAAAAGTACAAACTTTTTTTTGAAATAGGGCGAGCCAATAGGCAGTTTTCACCCAAATTCTGCTAGGCACCTTGCTAAACACGATATGAAGAAGGCTGTTAGCCCTTGTGATTGATGTCTTCGTGCGTGCGTGGGGCCGGTAGTTCCGAAACGCAGTCGTTGAGAACGCCACGCAGCCACTGGTGTGCGGGGTCGTGCGTTAGGTGGCTTGGCCAAGCCAGCACCTCCACAAGAGGCGGCATGTCAAACGGGGTTTCGATAAGGCGCAGCGGCAGGTGCTGGGCGAAATGTTCGGCCTGGCGGCGATGCAGCGTGGCGATCCGTTGTGTGCCAATGAGTACTTGTGGCAGGATGCTGAAGTTGTCAACACTCAGCTCGATACGTCGCTGCTGGCCGGAGCGCGGCAAAAACCACTCCTCAAACGCCAGACTGTGCTCGTCGCCAAAGTGAACTGCCACATGGCCAAGCGCCATGTACTGCTCAAAAGACAGCGACTTGCCAACCCGGGTGTTGTCGGCCCACACCATGCACACATGCGTATCCTCAAACAGCCTCGTTTTGGGCTCTGGAAATCGTGCCATGTAGGGCTCGGGCATGACCAGCAGGTCAATGTCTCCGCGCTCAAAAACCTCCAGCGCGTTTTGCATTGGGCTGCGAATGTCCAGCACCACATTGGGAGCCCGTTCGGCCACGCGGCGCACGGTGCGGGCAAGCAGAACGGTGGTGGCGTAGTCGGACGCGCAGACCAAAAAACTCCGCGCGTCTGTCGCCGGGTTAAACCCAGGCTTAAGTGCAAGTGTGGCCCGAGCCTGCAAGAGCGCGTTGCGAACCGGGGCGATCAGGCTTTGGCCCAACGTGGTCAGTACCAGCCGCCGACCCACCGGCACCAGCAACTCGTCACCAAAATACTCGCGCAGGCGGGCCAGAGCACCGCTAGCCGCGGACTGCCCGATGTGCACGCGCTTGCTGGCGTTGGTGACATTGCGCTCTTCCAGCAAAGCATCCAGGATCACGAGCAGGTTCAGGTCAAAGCGTTCCAGTCGCATGATTTTCGGGTTATCCCTTGGTATTGGTTTGCCAGATAGGGCGCATCAAAACAAACTGTTTTTCATCATTGCAAAGTGCCGATATTGTCCAACTACTTCGCGCGGTTTGCGCATTCACGGGCATCGGCATGATCACACTTTACGGCTCTATGGCATCACGCGCGCACCGCGTCGTTTGGATGTTGAAGGAGTGCGGCTTGCCGTTTGATCACATCCAAACGAATTTTATGGATGGGAGCACCCACAAACCGGAGTTTCTGAAGATCAACCCCAATGGCCGCGTGCCAGTGCTGGATGACAACGGATTTGTCCTGTTTGAGTCACTCGCTATCAACCTGTACCTTGCTAAGACCTACGGCGACGCACTTGCACCTGCCGATGCGAAAGAAGACGCGCTGGCCACGCAGTGGAGTTTTTGGGTGATGAGCGAGATAGAGAAGCCGCTGCTCTTCGCCTCGGCCAACCGCGCCCTGTTTGCACAAGGCGCGCGTGACGAAGAGCAAGCGCAGATGGCGATTGGCAAGCTGGATCGCCCGCTCAAAGTGCTGGACGCGCATCTGGCAGGCCGCGCCCACGTGCTGGGCAGCCGCTTCACCGTCGCTGACTTGAATATTGCCACGGTGATGGATCTGGCCCCTCAGTGTGGCATTGCGCTGGGTGCATGGCCGCGCGTGAGCGAATGGCACCAACGCTGCCTAGCACGCCCGGCAGCGGCGGACTGGAAGAGCGTGACGTTCTCCATCCCACGCCCGCCCACGCCGCTTGGCTTGCTCAAGATGTTTCTTTAACGTTTCTTCAAGTTTCCCTTTTTTGAGGCTTTGCCCCATGAGCACTATTAACGCCATTGACCCCTCCCTCATTGCCCATATCGCAACACCGCAGCAAAGCGCGACGGAGCCCACACAAGCAACGACGAACAGCGGAAACGGCCTCAAATTCCCGGACATTCTGATCTACCGGGGCTACTCAGCCCCGGTGCGCATGGAGACCGACGCCTACGACCTGGAAGTCGAAGGCAGCATTCCGCCCGAGCTGAACGGGGTGTACTTTCGCAACAGCGCCGATCCTCAATACCCCCCCTTTCACGGCAAAGACCTGTTTCTTAATGGCGACGGCATGGTTCACAGCGTTCGCTTCGAGAACGGCCATGCCGACCTGAAAACCCGCTACGTCAAAACCGAAAAACTGGCACTGGAGCGCAAAGCCCGCCGTGCGTTGTTTGGCGCCTACCGCAACCCGTTCACCGACGATCCGAGCGTCGCCGGACGAGAAAACGGCACTGCCAACACCTCCGTCCTGTGGCATCACGGCAAGCTTTATGCCATCAAAGAATCGCAACGGCCCATGCAGCTAGACCCGCATACGCTGGAAACGCTGGGCTTGTGGGACTTTAACGGCCAGCTCAAAAGCAAAACCTTCACCGCCCACCCCAAGTTGGATCCTGAAACGGGTGAGGCGATTGCCTTTGGCTACAACACAGGGGGCGTTGCCAGTAACGAGGTTGAGATATTCACCATTTCGCCCGCCGGTGACATCGTGCGCTCAGAGGTCTTTGAGGCACCTTACCCGTCGATGATTCATGACTTTCACGTCTCGCGCAATTACATTGCCTTCACGATCTGCCCGATGGTCTGTGATTGGGAGCGTGTCAAAAAAGGCGAGCCCTTCTTCCATTGGGACTCCACCAAGAAGACCATGATCGGCATCATCCCCCGCGAGGAGGGTGTCAAAGCCATTCGCTGGTACACCTGCCCCAAGGTCGCCATGCAAACCCACACCTTCAATGCCTGGGAGGAAGGCTCGGTATTGAACCTCGATCACTTTGTGACCGGCTCCGGCTGGCTCAGCCAATTCCCTGACATTCACGACCCAGACGCCAAAGAGAAACCACCGTTTGGCGAGCGCTGGTCATTCGATTTGGCCAACCCCAATGATGAGTTCAGCATCAAGCGCCTGATCAACCACATCGGCGAGATGCCGGTGATTGACCCGCGCTATGCGATGAAGCGCACCAATCACTTCTACTTTGGCACCTTCAACCCCACGCTGGGGCCGATGCTGCCGTTGGCCTCCAAAGGGCCACCCTTCACCTGCCTGGGGCACTTCGATGAAGCCAAAGACAAACTGACTTTTTATTACGCCGGGCCGAATGCCGCGCCGGAAGAGCCCTGCTTCGTGCCCAAGAGCGCCGATGCGCCCGAGGGCGAAGGCTGGTTGCTCACCATGGTCGGGCGACGCTCAGAAAACCGCACGGATCTGGTGATCCTCGATGCGGCGCACATTGACCGAGGGCCGGTGGCCATCGTGAAGTTCCCCTGCCGGGTGCATGAAGGATTCCACGGTGTTTTTATACCGGCAAAAGCGATGCTCTGATTGACCAGCCAACCAGAGTCACTCCATCAATCAGTGCAATTTTACTACAATTGTAGTAAAATTGCACTAAATTCATGGGTTTGCCCGCAGAATTCACAGAATTAGTGGTTAAATTTACCTCCAGCTCTCGTAGCACATGCATAATAAGCTATATTTATTATAGCAAGATTTAGACATGCTTTCGGTCACGGACTGGGTCACCAGTTCACTTCGCGGTCTGGCGTGGCGCCAATCCGGTGAATCGACAAATCTGCGCCTTCAAACACTTCCTCTTGCGACAGCCGCAGCCCCATCGTCGCTTTGAGCATTCGGTACAGCAGCCACCCGGCGATCAGCGCCCAGCCAACGCCCATCGCCGTGCCAATCAGTTGCGCCGAAAAGCTCACCCCACCCAGGCCGCCCAACGCTTTACTGCCAAAAATACCCGC
>JANNFW010000015.1:0-2801 GCA_031380235.1 Rhodoferax sp.
CTGTTGGGCCAGAAAGTCACACCGATTGACCGCGCAGGCATCTACGTGCCGGGTGGCAAGGCGGCGTACTCGTCCAGCTTACTGATGAACGCCATCCCCGCGCACGTCGCGGGCGTGGAGGAGATCATCATGGTCGTGCCCAACCCCGGGGCCTCCAACGCTCTGTTGTTGGCCGCTGCGCACGTCGCCGGAGTCACACGCGGGTTTTGCATTGGCGGCGCGCAGGCCGTAGGCGCATTGGCCTATGGCACGCAGACGGTGCCACGCGTTGACAAGATCACCGGCCCCGGCAACGCCTACGTCGCCGCTGCCAAGCGCCGCGTCTTCGGTACCGTGGGCATCGACATGATTGCAGGCCCGAGCGAAATTTTGGTGTTGGCGGACGGCACCACGCCGCCCGATTGGGTGGCCATGGATCTGTTCAGCCAGGCCGAGCACGACGAGATGGCGCAAAGCATCCTGCTATGCCCTGATGCAGCGTACATCGATGCCGTGCAAGCGGCGATCAATCGTCTGCTACCCGAGATGCCGCGCGCTGCCATCATTGCCAAATCACTCAACGACCGGGGCGCGTTGATCCACACCCGCAGCATGGACGAGGCCTGCGACATCAGCAACCGCATTGCGCCTGAGCACTTGGAAGTGAGCAGCCGCGACCCGCACCGCTGGGAGCCCCTGCTCAAACACGCCGGGGCTATTTTCCTGGGCGCTTTTACCAGCGAAAGCCTGGGCGACTACTGCGCAGGCCCCAACCACGTGCTACCCACCAGCGGCACCGCGCGCTTCTCCAGCCCGCTGGGCGTGTACGACTTTCAGAAACGCAGCAGCTTGATCGAAGTCAGCGAACAAGGCGCGCAAGTGCTCGGGCGAATTGCCTCGGTGCTTGCGCATGGTGAAGGCCTACAGGCGCATGCGCGGGCGGCTGAGATGCGGCTGAAATAATTGGGGTCAGATTCCAATTATCCATGTGGGGTTTGCATATTTAATTGGAATCTGACCCCAATTAAAGTTCTTCGGTTTTAAAGAATGAGTTCACTTGAAAATCTGATCACCACCCTTGTCAAAACAAGGTTGCGCCAAGACGTGCAATCCATGCACGCCTATGCGATCCAGGATTCTCGCGGCATGGTCAAGCTGGACGCGATGGAGAACCCGCACACGCTGTCGCCTGAGCTGCAGTCCGCGCTGGGCAAGCGGCTTGGCGTGTTGGCGTTGAACCGCTATCCGAATGCGCGCGTTGATGATTTGCGCCATGCCTTGGCCGATCATGCGCACATGCCCGGTGGCTACGACCTGATGCTGGGCAATGGCTCGGACGAGCTAATTTCGCTTTTGGCAATGGCGTTGGATCTACCCGCATCGCAAAACCCGAGCGGTCAGCCACCGGTGATTTTGGCTCCGGAGCCTGGTTTTGTGATGTACGCCATGAGCGCCAAGTTTCAAGGTTTGCAGTATGTTGGCGTGCCGCTCACCGCCGACTTTGAGCTGGACGAGGCCGCCATGTTGGCTGCCATCACGCTGCACAAACCGGCGCTGGTTTATCTGGCTTATCCCAACAACCCCACCGCCAATTTGTGGAACGAACAGTCGATAGAAAACATCATTGCCCTGCAAGGCGCGCAGGGCGGTCTGGTCGTGATGGACGAGGCCTATCAGCCGTTCGCCGCGCGCAGCTGGATCGACAAAATCCGAAGCAGGCCCGAAGAGCACGCCCACGTGCTGCTGATGCGCACCATGAGCAAGTTTGGCCTGGCGGGCGTGCGCATTGGCTACATGATCGGCCAGAAGGCGCTGATTGCCGAGATCGACAAGCTGCGCCCGCCCTACAACATCAGCGTGCTGAACTACGAATGTGCCTTGTTCGCGTTGGAGCATGCTGAAGTTTTTAAAGCCCAAGCGCTTGAATTGATTGATCAGCGCGCTATTCTGTTGAAATCTCTGAGTGGTATGACTGGTGTCAAATGCTGGAACAGTGATGCCAACATGATCCTCGTGCGCGTGGCAGATTCAGCGAAAACCTTTGAAGGCATGAAGGCCAAAGGCGTGTTGGTCAAGAACGTTTCTAAAATGCACCCATTGCTCGCCAATTGTTTGCGCCTGACCGTTGGCACCGCCAGCGAAAACCGGCAGATGCTGGCGGCCCTCCAAGAATCACTATGACCACAATTTCACTCGCCCATTCCACCGCGCCGCGCATGGCGGAGGTCAGCCGCAACACGGCAGAAACCAAAATCACCGCCAAAGTGAACCTCGACGGCACGGGCATGGCCAGCTTGAACACCGGCATCGGCTTTTTTGACCACATGCTCGACCAGATTGCCCGCCACGGCTTGATTGACCTGGACATCCACGCTGCGGGCGACTTGCATATTGACGGCCACCACACGGTGGAAGACGTGGGCATCACCCTGGGCCAAGCCGTGCACAAAGCGGTCGGCGACAAGCGCGGCATTCGCCGCTATGGCCATGCCTACGTGCCGCTGGACGAGGCCTTGAGCCGCGTCGTGATTGACTTCTCGGGCCGCCCTGGCTTGGTGATGGATGTGCCTTTCAAAAGCGGCATGATCGGCACGTTTGACTCCCAACTCGCGCACGAGTTTTTTCAGGGTTTCGTCAACCATGCGTTCGTGACCTTGCATATTGACAACCTCAAGGGCGAGAACGCGCATCACCAATGCGAAACCGTGTTCAAAGCCTTTGCCCGCGCGCTGCGCATGGCGTTGGAGCTGGATCCGCGCGCTTTGGGCACGATTGCGTCCACCAAAGGCTCGTTATAGGTAAAAATTAACCTGCGAGTTAAT
>JANNFW010000058.1:0-2294 GCA_031380235.1 Rhodoferax sp.
AAGATCGTACGCACCGACACACTGGCGGGCATCGCGGTAACCGTCATCGAATCCACGCCGAAAACCCCTGAGGTTGCGAGCGACTCGGGCTATTCAAAACGGGTCAGCTGGGTGGGCAAGGAGAATTTCGTCAGCCTCAAAATTGATTTTCATGATGCTGGCGGCGCGTTGCTCAAGACGCTGGAGAACAGCCGCCTGAAGCTGGTGGATGCGGCGCAGAGGAAATACCAGCCGATGGACATTGTGGTGAAAAACCACCAGACCGGGCACGCCACCTACCTGAAGATGGAGCGCTTCGAGGCCAACACCCCGGTCGCGGAAAGCTACTTCGTCGCAAGTTACCTTGAGCGGGAGGAGTAAATGGCCAAGCCTGTGTCTTATTGCTTTAAGCCCGTATCGATTGCGTTGGCGATGTTGGCGGCCGCACAGCCAACCCTTGCGCAAACGCAGGATGCGCCTGCTGCGCAATTGTCCATGCCGTTTGGCGAATGCGCGCTGGGGCAGTGGACTTCCAACCGCAACCTGGACGACCGTGCCGACATCACCACCGCTGCCTGCGTCGTCAGCTGGAAGCCCAAGCTCAGTGCCGATTTGCGTTTGGGCTTGAATGCCCGCGCAGGCTGGCAAGACCAGGGCGCGGCAGAAAGCGCCAGTGGGCGAGTGCGCGAGGCTTATGTTGACTTCGATGCCGAGCCGTTTTCCATTCGCGCTGGCCGCCAGATCATCGCCTGGGGCCGCGCCGATCGCATTAACCCGACGGATTCCCTCTCACCGCGCGACTTCACGCTGCTGGTGCCCGACGACGAGCAGCAGCGCAATGGCATCGATGCGCTACGGCTGCGGTACGCCTTCAACCCGGCGCTTTCGCTGACGGCCATGTTGGCCAGGTCGGAGGCCAACGTCACGCCCCAAGGCTCACTGCCTCCCAACTTGGTCTTGGCCGAGTCGCCGCGTGAAACCGAATGGGCGTTGAAGCTGGATCAAAGCGGCAGCGGGGTGGACTGGTCGGTCTCGTATTTTGACGGTTTGAGCCGCGCCGTGCGCTACCGATTGGACTTCGCCAACCCGCGTGCGCCCCTGTTTCGCGGTGACTTTGAACGCGTTCAGAAACTCGGAGCAGATTTCGCTTTTCCCCAAGGCGCGTGGACGTTTCGCGGTGAGATCGCCCACGCCCGCATCCGCACCGAGTGCGCAGCGTGCCCAAGCGACGCACGCCGCGTAACTTCAGCCGTGCTGGGTGGTGATGTCGATTTTGCAGAAACCATGAATTTCAACGTGCAGGTCTTCGCCAACTTGAAAGAAGACTTCGCTGATCCTGCTGGCCTCACTGGCGTGCGCGAAGCGCTGGCGTTGGGATTGAACCGACTGAACACCGACTACGCTGCGCAGGAAACCGGTGTGACGCTGCGGTTGTCAGACCGCGTCCTCAATGACAAGCTGCGCTGGGAAATCAGCGCCGTTCTGGATTTGAGCGGCAACAGCTACGCCATCCGCCCGCGCCTGACGTACGCCATCAACGACCACTTGCGGCTAAACGCGGGCCTGGACTATTTCGAGGGGCCATCACAAAGCTACTTCGGCGCGTTGACGAAAAACAGCACCGCTTTTGCCATGGTGAGCTGGGTTTTTTGAGTTTATGTTTCAGTACCTAAAAATTAACTCGTAGGTTAATTTTACGTCAAAAAACTGGTTTTTGCCGATATCGAGAGCTAAATACGGCCTTAGCTCTCCAATAATATGCATAATAAGCTATATTTGTTATAGCAAATAGTTTTCATCGTGCAATGTCCCAAGGGTTGATGACCGTCAAGCCAGCCGCCTCAAAAGGAGCTGTATCACGGGTTGCAACCATCAACCCGTGCAAAGTAGCGATGGCTGCGATGTAGCCGTCGGTCGGCGCGATGGCTTTGCCTTCGGCTCTCGCACGGGCGCGAAGCAGGGCGTATGCTTGCGACGCTGGGGCATCGAACGACAAGATGCGGCCGCTGAAGAGCGGCAAAATGCGCTGCTCAAGGCTGGCGAGAAGCGCTTCTCTCTTTTTTCCCGATGGCAAGGCGGCAATGCCAAAGCGCAGCTCCGCCAGGCTGATGGCTGACAGGTACAGCGTTTCGACAGTTTGCGCATCCATCCAAGCCAGTACGTTGACATCCCCCGCTTGGCGCAACGGCTCGGATATGACGTTGGTATCCAGCAGAATCATTCGAAACTTATCGGTTCGGTAAGTGTTTTGTCACGCTCAAGCGTCAGGTAGAAGCCGCCTGCCTGTTGCCCGATCTCGGCCAGCAAAGAGCCCA
>JANNFW010000172.1:0-3590 GCA_031380235.1 Rhodoferax sp.
AAGATCGCCATGTCTTTGGGTCTGATCGACGAGCCCGCGCTCATCCGCCGCTTTTTGATCTTGGTCGGCGTGATGCCTTGGCGGCGCAACATGGATTGCACCTGGTTCTCGCCCGACGCGCGGGTTTCGCCACGCACTTGCTTGCCGCTGCGGTCTTTGCCCTCCCATTCGAAGACATTTTCCTTGACGGTTTTTTTAGCGGGTGCAGATTTCGCAGCGGTTGCCATAGGGTCTCCCAGAGGTCTCGATTCTATTCATTCGTCACTGCCAGTACTTCTTCCAGCGACGTCAGCCCCTGCCTGACCTTAAGCAGGCCCGACTGGCGCAGCGTGCGCACACCCTCCATGCGCGCTTGGTCGCCAATGTCCAGCGCCGTGCCATCACGCAGGATGATGCGCTGAATGGCATCGGTGATTGGCATCACCTGGTAAATGCCCAAGCGACCCTTGTAGCCCAGGTTGCAACTGGCGCAACCGACCGGGCGGTAACTGACCCACGAGCCATCCAGCGCACTGGGCTCGAAACCCGCGTCCAGGTAGGCTTTTTTGGGGATGTCAATCGGCGCTTTGCAGGCGTTGCAGAGCCGCCGCGCGAGGCGCTGGGCCGAAATCAAAATCACGCTGGAGGCAATATTGAACGGCGCAATACCCATGTTGCGCAGGCGCGTGAGCGTGGTCGGCGCATCGTTGGTGTGCACGGTGGACAGCACCAGGTGGCCGGTCTGCGAGGCCTTCATGGCGATGTCGGCCGTCTCCACATCGCGAATCTCGCCCACCATGATGATGTCGGGGTCTTGCCGCAAAAACGAGCGCAGCGCGGTGGCGAAGGTCAGGCCCGCCTTCTCATTGACGTTGACCTGGTTGACGCCCGGCATGTTGATCTCGGACGGGTCTTCTGCCGTGGCAATGTTGACACCCGGCTTGTTCAGCAGGTTCAAGCAGGTGTACAGCGACACCGTTTTGCCCGAGCCAGTAGGCCCGGTCACCAAAATCATGCCGTAGGGCCGACTGATGGCCTCCAGCAAGCGGGCTTTTTCATCCGGCTCGTAGCCCAGTGCATCAATGCCCAGCTTGGCCGCGCCGGGATCCAAAATGCGGATCACGATCTTCTCGCCAAACAGCGTGGGCAAGGTGCTGACGCGAAAATCGATGACCCGGTTGGGCCCGATTTTCAGCTTCATCTTGCCGTCTTGCGGCACCCGCTTCTCGGAGATGTCCATGCGCGAGATCACCTTGATGCGCGAGGCCAGTTTGTCCTTGATCGCCACTGGTGGAGCGGCGATCTCGCGCAGCTCGCCATCAATGCGAAAACGCACCCGGTAAGTCGTCTCGTAGGGTTCGAAGTGCAAGTCCGATGCGCGCATGCTGAAGGCATCAATCAGCATCTTGTGCAGGAATTTGACAACCGGCGCGTCTTCGACCTCGGCGACGGAAGATTGCTCGCTGTCACTCAGGGTCTCGCCGTCAACAAATTCGAACTCGCCGCCGATGATGTCTTCAATCGTTTCGGCTGCGGTTGCCGTGTGAACTTCCACGACCTTGAGCAGCTTGTCGTACTCCGCAATCACCCAGTCCACGCCCATCTGCGAGGAAAACTTGATTTTTTCAGCCGCCTCCTGGTCCGAGGGATCTGCTGTCGCAACGATCAAGCGATTGTTGCGGCGGCTCAGCACAATCACGCGGTAGGCGGCGCAAATCTTGTTGTCCAGCAGGCCCTTGGGCAGGCGTTTTACGTCAATCGCGTCTAGATCCACCAGAGGCGCGGCATAGGCCGCCGACAGGGTGTGCGCCAGGTCGGATGCGGACACATAGCCTGAACCCGTCAACTCGGCAATAAAGCTGGTGCGATTGCTCGATGCCTTGCGGAATATGTCTTCCGCCGATTTTTGGCCCAATTTGCCCGCAGAAATCAGCGCGCGGCCCAAACCGGGAAGGGCAAGAGGTGGGGGATCTCGAAGGGCGGTGTCGACTGCGGCCATGGTCTGAAAATGTACTACGTCATGGGGGAATTGCCTACCAAGGCCTGCCAAGTTGTGTCCAGATTGTGAATTTAGCCCAACATTGCACCCAGAAAATTCGGCCTTGATGGGATCTGATCGTCAGTGGTCACGCTCCAGAAGCTGCGCCGCCAATCCGATCAGGCAGGCCGAATGGGCGTTCGCAGGCAGCCGACGGGCCGCGGTCATGGCCCGTTTGGCTTCCAGTGCGGCAGCGGCGCGGGCCACATCCAACGCGCCTGTGTCCCTCACGATGCGCGCCACCTGCTCCAGCATCCCTGCCGAGTCAATATCTGAGCCGTTTTCAATCGCCGAGCGAATCAAGTCGCGTTCAGCCGAGGTACCACGCTGCATCGCGGAGATCAGCGGCAGCGTGGTTTTACCTTCGCGCAGGTCGTTACCCAGGGCCTTGCCCATGATCGTCGCGTCACCTGCGTAATCCAGCACATCGTCCACCACCTGAAACGCCGTGCCAAGTGCCTGGCCAAACTCCGCGCAGGCCGCTTCCATTTCGGCGTCAGCCCCCGCCAAAATCGCACCCACCCGGGCGCTGGCCTCAAACAGTTTGGCGGTCTTTGAACGGATCACCGCCACGTAACTGGCTTCATCCAGCGCGGCGTTGTGCATGTTCATGAGCTGCATCACCTCGCCCTCGGCGATCACATTGGTGGCATCGGCCAGCACTTGCATGATGCGCATGTTTTGGGCGTCAACCATCATTTGAAACGCGCGGGAGTAGAGAAAATCCCCCACCAAGACGCTGGCCGGGTTGCCAAAGGTTTCATTGGCCGTCGGATTTCCCCGGCGCAACACCGACTCATCCACCACATCATCGTGTAACAGCGTGGCTGTGTGTATGAATTCCACCACGGCGGCCAGGTTGAAGCGTTGCACACTGCGGCTGCCCAGGGCGCCGCAACACAAAAGTAGCAGCGCCGGACGCACGCGCTTGCCACCTGCGGAGATGATGTAACGCGATACCTGGCCTACCAAGGGCACGCCGGAATCGAGTTTGCGTGAAATGACTTGATCCACCTCCCGCATGTCCGCCGCAATGATGGAGAGCGAGGTGGGCGCAAGGTCTGCCGCAGGAGCGAGCGTTGGCGCGGGTTGCAAGGTAGATACTGACATTCTTGGTGGGATTATAGAAAGTCCGGGCCTTGTCGATGCTTGCAGGGTTGAATTGGCCTCGGTGGCTGTGTTTTCCGGGGCGCTCGACTCGCATCGCCGCTGCCCAGCTTGACACTGCCCGTGTTATACTCGAAGGCTCTGCGAAAATTCGTTCCAGAGCTTCAAATTAAGAGGTCAACATGTACGCGGTCATAAAAACCGGCGGCAAGCAATATCGGGTTGCAGCCGGCGAAAAAATTAAAGTAGAACAGATTGCTGCGGACGTAGGCCAGGAAATTGTGTTTGATCAGGTGTTGGCGGTCGGAAACGGCGCAGACATCAAGATTGGCACGCCCCTGGTGTCCGGCGCAACGGTGAGTGTCACAGTTCTGGCACACGGTAAGCACGACAAGGTCGGCATCTTCAAAATGCGCCGTCGCAAGCACTATCAAAAACGTCAAGGCCATCGCCAGCAGTTCACTGA
>JANNFW010000176.1:0-16593 GCA_031380235.1 Rhodoferax sp.
GGTCGCGCTCGGACAAATCTTGCCGGGTGATGCCGGCAAACAGCCCCAGATCGTCGTTGAAGTTGATGATGCCCTTCAGGTACAGGGCGTAGTCCAGCGCGGGGCTGGCTGGGTGCAGCTTCATGAAGCGGTCAAGCGTCGCCAAGGCCTCGGCAGTCTCGGTGCCTTTGTAGCGCGCGTAGGCTTTTTCCAACTGAGCTTGTTGCGCCAACGGAGTGCCCGCCGCGCGACCTTCGAGTTTTTCAAAAAGTGCAGCGGCCCTGTCGTAGGCACCTGCACTCAACTCGTCCTTCGCTTCAGCGTAAAGCGTGGCGGGGTTCATGTTGGCGGTTCGATCCGTTTCGGTTGAGGCACAGCCGACAATGAGGGCGGCGGCAAGCAACCCAAGCGCACGAACAACCGATAATTTGCCAAAAACCATTGCTATAACTTCCTTCAAACAGACCATCGTGATTATATCGAGTGCCCAAGCGGAGATTGAAGCTGATGAGATTGGCGCCGAGCTTGTTGATACCGGAGCAGACCTTGAAGTTCGCCCGTTCCAAATCGAGGCAGCACAACACGGACAAAGGCTCGATATAGCGCTTGTCCATTTGCTGCCGGAGTTTTCCAGAAACTTCTTGCAACAACTGATCGAGGCGGGTGCGGTATCGCTTGCAGGCGCTCGGGCTTCCAAGCCATCCAGCCGGGTGAAAGTTGGTACGAAGGGAGCCGTGGAGCTGCGGCCTACTGCGCAGAGCCAAGCTTACAAGGCTGAGAACATTGCGCTGGACCTTGTCTACAGCGACGACCATCTTTTGGTTGTCAACAAGCCCGCTGGCCTGGTTGTGCACCCAGCGCCTGGCAACTGGAGCGGGACCTTGCTCAACGCCCTGCTGGGCTTGGATGCGCGTGCCAGCACCACCCCGCGTGCGGGCATCGTCCATCGCCTGGACAAAAACACCAGCGGCTTGATGGTGGTTGCGCGCACCCGCAGTTGCATGGACGCACTGGTGCAAATGATTGCAGATCGCACGGTGAGCCGCCAGTATTTGGCGTTGACCGCAAAACCATGGACAGGACCAGCCCACCGAGACGTTGACGCACCGATTGGCCGCGATCCCCGAAATCGGCTGCGCATGGCCGTGGTGGACCTGGATCGAAACGCTGGAAAAGAGGCTAAAACCACCTTGAGCGTCCTTGATTCCAACCCGCAAGGCAGCTTGGTTCGATGCACCTTGCACACGGGTCGCACTCATCAAATACGCGTGCACATGGCATCGATTGGCTTGCCCATATTGGCCGATGACGTATACGGTGGCAAGCAAGTTTCAGCAATGCCGGGCCAGGCTTTGCACGCGTTTCGGCTGGGCTTCATCCACCCGGTGTCTCAGGCGGCTTTGCAGTTCCACACGCCACCGCCGCGCGATTTCGAGGGTGCAATGGTGGAGCTTGGCCTGCGATACAATGAGAAGGCTGTTTTCAGTCCGGCACAGGATTCAGCTTCAGCTAATTAAGCTCAATACAGCACCGCTTTTCGAGCAAGCTCCCCGCCAATTTTTCTGGCGAACCGTTACCCCGTAATGCCCCATGAACACCGTAGCCGCCAAACGCGTTCTTGAGACTGCTCTGATCTGCGCCAGCGCGCCGATACCTGTCAAGGAAATGGGCGTTCTCTTCGACGATGAATTGAGTCTGGACAACATCAAGTCGCTGTTGGAGAGTATTCAACTCGATTGGGATCAGCGCGGTGCCGAATTAGTCTGCGTTGCCAGTGGCTGGCGGTTTCAGAGCCGCCCCGAATTGCGCGCGTTCCTTGATCGGCTCAATCCCGAAAAGCCACCCAAATACACACGCGCTGCCTTGGAAACGCTGGCGATCATCGCCTATCGCCAGCCAGTGACCCGAGGCGACATTGAGGACATTCGGGGGGTGACGGTTAACTCTCTGGTGATCAAGCAGCTCGAAGATCGTGGCTGGGTCGAAGCCATTGGTCACCGCGAAACGGTGGGGCGCCCCACACTGTTTGCAACCACGCGACAATTTCTGGATGATTTGGGCGTTGAATCACTTGATCAACTGCCAGCGCTTGAAAGTCCGAACCTGAGCGGAAACCTGGAGTTCAACGCCACCGGTGTGATTGAACCGCTTCAGGCGAGTTTGGAGATAGAGAGTGTTTTGCCATCGGAGACTCAAGAGATCATCGATGAAATCAATGCCGATGAGCCGGCGCAGATTCAGACCAATGGGAACGCTTTGCCACTATGAACGCTGAAATTCCACCCGAGCCCAATCTTCCTGAAAACGGGGATGAAAGCGGCTTGGACGCACCCAACCTGTTTGGCGATGTCATCTCAGGCAGATTTGATGTAGATGCTGACGCAGAGCTTGCTGAGGACGCACCAACCAAGCGAATCTTGCTGCCCGTTGCCGAATCCCCCAAGCTGCACAAAATTTTGGCGCAGTCTGGCATGGGTTCACGCCTGGAGATGGAGCAGCTCATCCTGGAGGGCCGGATTTCTGTCAACAACGAGCCCGCGCATATTGGCCAGAGAATCCAGTTTGGAGATCAGATCAAAGTCAATGGCAAGCCAGTGCGGTTTCGGATCGATCCCCCTCCTGCCCGCGTCATCGCTTATCACAAGCCTGTAGGTGAGGTTGTCACCCATGACGATCCGCAAAATCGACCAACCGTGTTCCGGCGTTTGCCAAAACTGCACCAGGGAAAGTGGCAGTCCGTCGGGCGGTTGGACTTGAATACCGAGGGGCTTTTGCTGTTCACCAGTTCGGGCGAATTGGCTAACAACTTGATGCATCCGCGCTTTGGCTTGGAGCGTGAGTACGCTGTTCGGGTGCTGGGCAGCTTGAACAAGGAAGAAAAGCAAAAGCTCTTGGACGGCGTGAAGCTCGACGATGGTATGGCGCGATTTGGCTCGATAGAAGAGGGCGGCGGGGAAGGCTCCAATTGTTGGTACCGCGTGACTATTTCAGAGGGACGCAACCGGGAAGTCCGGCGCATGATTGAGGCGGTGGGCCATGCGGTGAGCCGGTTGATTCGCATCCGCTATGGCGCGATGCTGCTGCCACGGGGCCTCAAGCGGGGTGCCTGGATGGAGCTCGATGACGCTGACATTCGGGCCTTGCGCCAGGTCACTGATGCGTTGAGCGGCCATCGCGTCAGGGAGTCAGAAGATTCGAGCCAATCGGGCGAATCTCGTCGCGACGCGGGTCGACCGGGTCAAAAGAGGCCGCGCCCCAATGATCGCGGTGCGCGTGGAGATCCGTTTCGCGACGCTGGCGGCCCCCCTCAACTTGGTAAAACACCAGGGCGAGGTAGTCGGCCTGCTCGGACAGCTGCGCCTGAATCATCGGAACGTGGTGGACAAGGTGAGCGGGGCAATGCTGCGCAGCCCGACCCGATGAAGACAGCGTTTGGCTATATTGGTGCCGACAGCTTTATGCGTCAACGTCAAGGACAGGGGCAGCCTCAGCGCAGGTCAGGGGGAGGCGGTAACGCGGGGTCAGGCGGAAGGCGCGGTGGTAGTGGCGGCGGTGGTCGGGGTCGATAGCACTGAATTCCTGCAGTATTTGCCTGCACGAACGTCTGTCATCCGGGCGCTGACGTTAAAATAGCAGGCTTTGCCTTACAGACGGCTCTTAGGGGCGGCTCTTTCAGGTCAATGTTCAACACTTTTAGTTCAGGATTTATTCATGGCCATCGAAACCACACTGTCAATCATCAAACCCGACGCCGTCGCAAAAAACGTGATCGGGCAGATCTATGCTCGCTTTGAAGCCGCTGGCCTCAAAGTTGTGGCTTCGAGGATGGCTCATCTGTCGCGCTCCGAGGCAGAGGCTTTTTATGCGGTTCACAACGCAAGGCCTTTCTTCAAAGACTTGGTGGAATTCATGATTTCCGGCCCGGTCATGATTCAAGCGCTGCGAGGTGAAGGCGCAATTCTGAAAAACCGCGATTTGATGGGCGCGACAGACCCGAAAAAGGCCGCTGCTGGAACCATCCGCGCAGACTTTGCAGACAGCATTGATGCCAACGCCGTGCATGGCTCGGACTCTGCGGAAAATGCGGCGAATGAGATTGCATTTTTCTTCGCTGGCATGAATGTCTTTTCGCGCTAATCGCTTTGATCGTCCCATTAGTTAGTTCCCTTAATTGCTCGAATTTCGCCCGGTGAACGCGCAAGATGACCACCAATCTGCTCGAATTTGACCTCGACGGATTGGCTGTTTTTTGTGAACAGCTCGGTGAGAAGCGGTTCCGCGCGAAACAGCTTTTTCGATGGATTCACCACAACGGCATCTCCGATTTTGACGAGATGTCGGACTTGGCGGGGTCTTTGCGCGGCAAGCTCAAGGGCGTTGCAGCCGTCGAGGCTTTGAAACTCAGCACCCAGCAAATGTCGACGGATGGCACGATCAAGTGGTTGTTCGACGTCGGTGGCGGCAACGCGATTGAAACGGTATTTATCCCCGAGCGTGATCGCGGCACGCTGTGCATTTCCTCTCAGGCCGGTTGCGCAGTAGGTTGCCGGTTTTGCTCGACCGGGCACCAGGGCTTCAGCCGAAATTTGACGACCGCAGAAATTGTGGGCCAGCTTTGGTTTGCCGAGCACTTTTTGCGAAAACACCTTGGCCTCACCACCCGTGTCATCTCGAATGTAGTGATGATGGGAATGGGTGAGCCGCTGCAAAACTACAGTGCGTTGGTGCCTGCGCTGCGGGTCATGCTTGACGACCACGCCTACGGAATTTCACGCAGACGACTCACCGTGTCGACATCGGGTGTTGTTCCCATGATTGACCGACTGGCTGGAGATTGCCCTGTGGCGCTCGCCGTATCCTTGCATGCACCCAACGATGTCTTGAGAAATGACCTCGTTCCCCTCAACCTCAAGTACCCGATTGCAGAGCTCCTGGATGCGTGTAATCGTTATCTTTTAAAAGCCCCTCGTGATTTCATCACGTTTGAATATTGCATGCTGGCGGGCATCAACGACAAAGCGGAGCATGCTGCGCAAATCGTTGACTTGGTCAAGCTGCACGCGACCGGGGGCGTTTGGGCCAAGTTCAACCTGATCCCGTTCAACCCGTTTCCGGCATCAGGTTTGACCTGCTCTGCGCCTGCAACTGTCGTTGCATTTGCCAAAATATTGACGGACGCGGGCATCGTAACAACGGTGCGAAAGACCCGGGGTGACGATATCGACGCTGCATGTGGTCAACTGGCAGGTGATGTGAAGGATCGAACAGGGGCGGCTGAGAGAATGGCGCGTCAACGTGTTGTCAAGATTACGCCATTTGCACAGTTGCAGCAGCAGCTAACTTCGGAGCCTTGAAATGACTCTTTTCAATGACCAACAAAGTGGCGGTAGAGTTGCGCGCGGGTTGAGCGTTGTTTTGGCCTTCACCGTTGTCATCTTGACGGCCTTGAGCGGTTGCGCCTCAAGGCCGGGCGGGCTATTAAGCAGTGCTCAGCCCGAGATATTGACAGAATCAGATGAGCCCGACACTCGAAAGCGTGCCCGTATCAGACTTGAATTGGCCGTGGGCTATTTCGAGCAAGGGCAAACCACCGTGGCTTTGGATGAGTTGAAGCAATCCTTGGTGGCGGACCCCAACTTCGCTGAGGCGCACAACCTGAGGGGTTTGATTTATATGCGCTTGAGCGACCCACGTCTGGCGGAAGAGAGCTTCCGGCGCGCCTTGTCAATCAGTCCGCGTGATCCGAACGTTTTGCATAACTATGGGTGGATGTTGTGCCAGCAGGCCCGTTATCCGGAGTCACAGCAAGCCTTGTCCCAAGCCATTGCCAGTCCGGTTTACAGTGGACGGGCTAAATCATGGATGGCGCAGGGACTCTGCCAGGTCAGGGCAGGGCAAGTTGCTGAGGCCGAGCAGAGTTTGCAACGGTCTTACGAGCTGGATGCTGGAAACCCAGTGACCGGGTACAACTTGGCCACACTTTTGTACCAGCGCGGCGAGTTCAGCAAAGCTCAGTTCTACGTGCGGCGTCTCAATAACAGCGAGCTGGCGAATGCCGAATCACTGTGGCTGGGGATCAAAGTCGAGCGAAAGATGGAAAACCGGGATGCGATGCAGCAACTGGTCGCGCAACTGAGGAAGCGCTTCGCCCAGTCGCGCGAACTTGCGGCTTTTGAGCGGAGCGCCTTTAATGAGTGATGCAACCAGGCCTTTGCTGAATGGTGGATCCGCTGGCAGTGATGCTGGCGGCCAAATGTCGGCTGGCTTGATGCTGCGCCAGGCGCGTGAAGAAGCTGGGTTGCACATTGGTGCGCTGGCGGTTTCGCTGAAAGTGCCGGTCAAAAAGCTCGAGGCGCTTGAGGCAGACCGTTTGGACTTGCTGCCTGATGCGGTTTTCGCGCGTGCCTTGGCAGCAACGGTTTGCAGGACTTTGAAAATTGATCCGGCGCCAGTGCTCGCAGCGTTTCCTCAAACAGCGGCTCAAAGAGATCAGCAAGGAAGAACGGCCCGGCAACCCACTTTCAGGCCTTCGGGGCACAGCATGCAAAAGTCGCTGGCGGAAAAGCTGTCCCGGCCTCTGATTTTGTCGGGCTTTGCATTTGCGGTGAGCGCACTGGGTTTGATGTTTTTCCCAGCGATTCAACAGCTTGTCGAAGACATCAGAAAAGGCGCTGAATCATCCGGCGCGCCTGCCGCTCAACCGAAGATCGCACAAACATCCGCCACGGGCAATATTGCGACAGAAGCGGCGACATCAGCAGCGCCAAGCACATCCGCCGCAACTCCGACTTTTGCTGCCGCAGTCCTCAGCGCTGCCGCCGCATCAGAACCTGTACAGACCTCTGCGCCTGCGGCATTGGAGACGAGCGAGATTTTGACACTCACCGCACGGGGCAACTCATGGGTCGAAGTGACGGATGCCAAGCGCGTGCTGGTTTTGCGCAAGACCATGTTGAGCGGCGAATCTCAAAACCTCGGCGGGGCTT
Source organism: Rhodoferax sp. (assembly GCA_031380235.1). Classification (GTDB taxonomy): domain Bacteria; phylum Pseudomonadota; class Gammaproteobacteria; order Burkholderiales; family Burkholderiaceae_C; genus JANYCG01. Next base: position 6,966 of record JANNFW010000176.1, read on the forward strand.
TGCCGATGACCGTGGTTGTTGGGCGTGCCAACTTAGTCGATGTCCAAGTTCGTGGCAGCGTGGTGGATCTCGTCCCTGTAAGCAAAGACAATGTCGCCCGTTTCGAGGTGAAATGATGAACGATCGCCTGACTGTCTCGACATCCATTTCTGCGTCGACCGAGATGCCCATCCCATCTGCAGGAACCCATCCAAGACATTCGCGTCAAGCTACCGTGGCGTGGGCCGACCAACTTGTGACAGTGGGCGGAAATGCACCCGTTCGGGTGCAGTCAATGACCAACACCGACACGGCTGATGCCATTGGCACGGCGATTCAGGTGAAGGAGTTGGCCTTGGCGGGCTCGGAGCTGGTGCGCATCACAGTCAACACGCCAGAGGCCGCTCAGGCGGTTCCCTACGTGCGCGAGCAGCTTGACCGCATGGGGGTGTTTGTTCCCTTGATCGGTGATTTTCACTACAACGGGCATCGTCTTCTTACCGATTTTCCGGACTGCGCTCAAGCGCTGTCAAAGTACCGCATCAACCCTGGCAATGTCGGTAAAGGTGATAAGCACGACAAGCAGTTTGGCCAGATGATTGAGGCCGCTTTGCGCTGGAACAAGCCGGTGCGAATCGGCGTCAATTGGGGCAGTCTTGATCAGGATTTGTTGGCCAGCCTGATGGATCAAAACAGCCTGCGCAGTGCTCCATGGGACGCAAAGCTGGTCATGTACGAGGCCTTGATCACGTCGGCAATCGAATCGGCTCGCTTGGCAGAACACATGGGTATGGACCCAAATCAGATCATCCTGTCCTGCAAAGTCAGCGGCGTTCAGGACCTGATTGCCGTCTACCGTGAATTGGCGAAGCGGGCCGACTACGCCTTGCACTTGGGCTTGACCGAGGCAGGTATGGGCACCAAAGGCACAGTCGCTTCGGCAACGGCCTTGTCAATACTGTTGCAAGAGGGAATAGGCGACACGATTCGCGTATCACTGACCCCAGCACCGGGCGAGGCGCGAACTCAAGAGGTTGTCATCGCCTCTGAAATTCTGCAAGCACTGGGCCTGCGGACTTTTGTGCCCAGCGTTACCGCCTGCCCCGGCTGCGGCAGAACCACCAGCACGACCTTTCAAGAACTCACCAAGCAGATTGACGACTTCCTCAGGGCACAAATGCCCGTCTGGCGCAAGCGCTATCCTGGTGTTGAGGCTCTCAAAGTCGCCGTCATGGGCTGCATCGTGAATGGCCCTGGCGAGAGCAAGCACGCGGACATTGGCATCAGCCTGCCCGGCACGGGCGAAGCGCCCGCCGCGCCAGTTTTTATCGATGGCGAGAAGCGCATGACACTTCGTGGCGACAACATTGCGGCTGACTTCCAGGCCGTGGTTGAAACTTATATTGAAAAGCGCTTCGGCGTGAATAGCGAACCCCTAACCGCGTAACACCGCCTGATAGCGCCTGATCCAACGAATGTCCGAACAACGCAAAACTGACACGGCGGAGATAAAAAATCCTGTCAAAACCGAAAAATTAACAGCGGATAAATTGACGGCTGTTAAAGGCATGAACGACATCCTTCCGCCCGACTCGGCGCGTTGGGAATGGCTGGAAGACAAGGTTCGCACGCACATGGCGCGCTATGCCTACCGCAATGTGCGCACACCCATCCTGGAGCCCACGGCGCTGTTCGTTCGCGGGACGGGTGAGACGACTGACATTGTGGAAAAGGAGATGTACTCCTTTGTTGACCGCCTCAATGGTGAGCAATTGACACTGCGCCCGGAAAACACTCCCGGTGTAGTGCGTGCGGCGATTCAACACAACCTGACTTACGACGGTGGCAAGCGGCTGTTCTACATGGGGCCGATGTTTCGCCACGAGCGGCCGCAGCGGGGGCGTTACCGGCAGTTCTACCAGTTAGGCGCTGAGGCCTTGGGCTTTGCGGGGCCGGAGGTTGATGTGGAACTGATGCTGCTGGTCAATGACCTGTTTAGCGCGCTGGGGCTTCGCGGCGTGCGCGTTGAGCTCAACAGTCTGGGTTTGCCAGTAGAACGCAAAGCCCACCGCGTCGATTTGATTGCGTATTTTCAAAAGCATCACGAACTGTTGGATGCAGAGGCGCAGCGGCGCTTGCTCACGAATCCTTTGCGCATTCTTGACACCAAAAATCCTGCGATGCAGGCGTTGGTTCAGGATGCGCCTCAACTGCTCAGCTACCTTGGCGATGTTTCGCTCAAACACTTCGACACGGTCAAAAATTTGCTGACTGCGTGTAGTGTTGCCTGGACCGTCAATCCGCGCCTGGTGCGGGGGTTGGACTATTACAGCCACACTGTGTTTGAGTTTGTGACGGACGAGCTGGGCGCGCAGGGCACCCTTTGCGGTGGTGGTCGCTACGATGGCTTGTTCGAGATACTTGGCGGCAGGCCCACGCCTGCTGTGGGTTGGGGCATGGGCCTGGAGCGCGTGCTGGAGCTTGTGCAGGCGCAATGCGCACCTGTAGTCGCTCTTGCAGCAGACGTTTACGCCGTGATTCCCGATGTTGCCAACTTGCCGATTGCTTTGACGACTATCCAGTGTTTGCGCACAGCAGGCATCACGGTGCAGATGCATGCCGGTAGCGGTGAAGGTCTGGGCAGCATGAAGTCGCAGTTCAAAAAAGCCGACGCCAGTGGGGCGCGATTTGCCGTTATTTTTGGCGCCGAAGAGCTTGAATCCCAATGCGTCACCGTTAAATCCTTGCGTGACGGCGAAGGACATCAGGTCAAACAGCGGCTGGATCAAATTTCCACGTGGGCGGGCACCCTACAATCCGTTCATTAGACAGACATCTGGCGCTTAACACGCGCCCTGCAAACGTTCAAACTCATGGCCAATCAATTAGATCTCGAAGAACAAGAACAGCTTGATGAACTCAAGGCATTCTGGAAGAAGTACGGCAATCTGATCACCATCGTTTTGACAATTGCGCTGGCAGCTTTTGCGGGCTGGAATATCTACCAGCGCTGGCAGCAAAACCAGGCCTCTCAAGCCGCCGCACTGTTTGACGAAGTCGAGCGCAATGCGGTAGCGGGTGACCTGCCGAAGCTGGAGCGCGTCTTCGCCGATATGAAAGACAAGTACCCGAACACAAGTTTTGCCCAGCAGGCGGGTCTTGTGGCCGCACGGGTCTTCTTTGAAGGTGCAAAGCCGGAACAGGCCAAGGCAGCGCTGATCTGGGTTGCCGAGAAATCGTCTGACAACGGTTATCAGGCGATTGCCAAGCTCCGTCTTGCCAGCGTTCTGGCAGAAAGTGCGGCTTATGACGAGGCCTTGAAGTTGCTGTCTGGCAGTTTCCCGGCAGAATTCTCGGCGCTGGTGTCGGATCGGACGGGGGACATCTACATGCTTCAGGGCAAGAAGCAAGAAGCCCGCGCCGAGTTCGAGAAGGCCTTTAAAGCATTTGATGAGCGCGCCGAGTACCGCCGCCTGGTCGAGGTCAAGCTCAATGCCTTGGGCGTCAATCCGAGGCCGGTCGTGTCACCAGTTCAGGCGGAGGGTGCCAAGTGAAGTCAAAGAATCATCGGAATCGGGCGCTGGAGTTGATGGGATCAGTGACGCAACTTTGGCGTACTGTTGCCCTGGGCACCGTTGCGCTGCTGATCGGCTGTGCCAGTGGCGTAGAGGCGCCCAAGCCGGCCGAATTAGCCCCCAACGCAGCGCTGTTGGGCGTTCGCCAAGTATGGTCAACAAGAATTGGTGAGATCAATTTCCCTGCCGATGTCAAAGTGGTGGGCAGCACGGTCTCGGTTGCGAGTTCTGACGGAACGGTGGTTGCGCTTGATGCGCGAACGGGTGGCGACATTTGGCGCGCCAATGTAGGGGCACCCATTGCGGCGGGTGTTGGATCAGACGGGCGCTTTGCTGCGGTCATCACCCGCAACAATGAACTGGTCACGCTGGATGCTGGCCGCGAAGTGTGGCGGCAAACGCTCCCCGCTCTGAGTTTTACAGCACCGCTGGTGGCAGGCGCGCGTGTTTTTGTGCTGACCGCTGACCGTTCAGTCACTGCATTTGACGCGCAGTCGGGTCGAAAAATATGGACCCAGGTTCGCGCGGGTGAGCCTTTGGTTTTGCGTCAAGCGGGCGTGTTGCTGGCGGTAGCCGACACCTTGGTGGTCGGACTGTCTGGCCGCTTGGTGGGAATGAATCCGCAAAACGGCACCAGCCGCTGGGAGGCACCCGTCGGCGTGTCTCGTGGCACCAACGATGTTGAGCGCTTGGTGGATTTGGTCTCCAAAGTCAGCCGCGAAGGCGACACGGTGTGTGTGCGGGCGTTCCAAGCGGCGGTGGGCTGTGTCAACGCCGTCACGGGGAATCTGATTTGGACACGGCCTGCCTCGGGCTACGAAGGTCTGCACGGCAACGAGAAGTTTGTTTATGGCACCGAAGGTGATGGCAAAGTCGTCGCTTGGAGTCGCGAAACCGGTGAGCGGGCGTGGGAGTCTGAGCGTCTGAAGTACCGGGGCTTGACCGCGCCACTGGCCGTTGGACGGTCTGTGGCCATTGGCGACAACACTGGGCTGGTGCATTTGTTATCGCGCGAAGATGGCTCAGCCCTTAACCGTGTCGCCACGGATGGCACAGCGATTGCCGCAGCGCCGGTGTTGGCTGGCGATTCCCTCGTCGTCGTCACCCGCAGCGGCGGCATTTTTGGATTCAGACCTGAATAGGTCTTGTCCTGTTGCACATCTTCTGCTCCATGACGCTAGACAATCAGGGCGACTCTCAAAATTATGAAACCTGTATTGGCCCTGGTGGGTCGCCCCAACGTCGGAAAGTCAACGCTCTTTAACCGTTTGACCAAAACACGCGATGCCATCGTCGCTGATTTCGCGGGTCTTACCCGGGATCGCCATTACGGCAACGGCAAACAAGGCAACCGCGAATTCATCGTGATCGACACGGGCGGTTTTGAGCCGGATGCGGACAGCGGCATCTTCAAGGAAATGGCCAAACAGACCCGCCAGGCTGTGGCTGAAGCCGATGTTGTGATTTTTGTGGTCGATGCGAGGGATGGCATCTCGGCACAAGACTACGACATCGCCAAATACCTGCGCCGCCTGGGCAAGCCGTGCGTGTTGGTGGCCAACAAGGCTGAAGGCATGCAGGCGGGCGCTCAACTCGTCGAGTTTTTCGAGTTGGGTCTGGGTGAGGTTTATCCCATTTCAGCGGCACACGGGCAGGGCACCCGCGACCTGGTTGAGCTGGCGCTTGAGCCTTTGGCGCTGCCTGAACCTGAAGAGGAAACCGATGAAGGCACGCCGGGCGTCATCAAGCTCGCGGTGGCCGGCCGCCCCAATGTCGGCAAATCCACCCTGATCAACACCTGGCTGGGTGAAGAACGCTTGGTGGCGTTTGATCTGCCGGGCACCACTCGCGATGCCATCTCGGTGCCGTTCGAGCGCAATGGCCAATTATTTGAATTGATTGACACGGCGGGCCTGCGACGCAAAGGCAAAGTCTTTGAGGCGATTGAGAAGTTCTCCGTCGTCAAAACACTGCAAGCGATTGAATCCGCGAACGTCGTTTTGCTTTTGATTGACGCAACACAGGGCGTGACCGATCAAGATGCCCATATCGCCGGCTATATTTTGGAAAGCGGCCGCGCCGTGGTGCTGGCGATTAACAAATGGGACGCGATTGACGAGTACCAGCGCGAACTCGTGAAGCGCTCGATTGAGACGCGGTTGCCTTTTTTGAAGTTTGCAGCTATGCATCTGATCTCAGCCCAGAAGCGCCAGGGGTTGGGGCCGCTGTGGGCCTCGATCGCGCAGGCCTATCGCGCAGCGAACATGAAGATGTCCACCCCCGTGTTGACTCGCCTACTGCTTGAAGCGGTGCAGTTCCAAAGCCCGAAGCGCGCTGGCATGTACCGGCCCAAACTTCGCTACGCGCATCAGGGCGGCATGAACCCGCCTGTGATCATCATCCACGGCAACTCGCTGGAACACGTCACGGACTCTTATAAGCGGTTTCTGGAAGGCCGTTTTCGCAAAGAGTTCGACCTCGTTGGCACACCGATGCGAATCGAAATGAAAACCTCGAAGAATCCGTTTCAGGGCAAAGACGATTGAGACTGTGTGCCAAAGCGGTTGGCGAGCTGCAAAGGGTTTCAGTGTATTTTGTGGGGGATTGAGTCACCCGCGCCAGTGGGTGATGGTCAGTGTGCTATCGTTTGCCTTCCATTAATCTGTTCCAAAACACGGAGAATATCGTGAACAATAAAGGCCAACTTCTGCAAGACCCTTTTCTTAACGCACTGCGTCGAGAGCATGTCCCCGTTTCAATTTACTTGGTCAACGGCATCAAGCTGCAAGGGCAAATCGAATCTTTTGACCAGTACGTCGTGCTGCTGCGAAATACCGTGACCCAAATGGTCTACAAACATGCAATCTCCACCATTGTGCCGGGGCGGGCTGTTAACTTCACCACCACTGAAGCGGGCGACGCACCTGCGCAGCCTTGACTTTTTGACGATCCTGCGAACCCCGTTCACGCTTGGCTGAGCAACACCCTCAAACGCCCGTTCCCGCCATTTTGGTAGGAGTCGATTTGGGCTTGCCCAATTTTGATGGCGAGCTTGAGGAATTGGGTTTGTTGGCCCAAACGGCGGGCCTCAACCCAATAGCACGCGTGACTTGCAAGCGCCGCGCGCCGGATGCCGCACTCTTCATCGGCAGCGGCAAGGCCGATGAAATCAAGCTTTTGGCCGCCCAGTTGGGGGCGAAAGAGATTCTGTTCGACCAGTCTTTAAGCCCAGCCCAGCAGCGCAATCTGGAGCGCCATTTCGAACTTCCCGTGAATGATCGCACCTTGCTGATTCTGGAGATTTTTGGCCAGCGCGCGCGCAGCCACGAAGGCAAGTTGCAGGTGGAATTGGCCCGCCTGCAGTATCAAAGCACGCGCCTGGTGCGCCGCTGGTCGCACCTGGAGCGCCAAAGCGGCGGCATCGGCATGCGCGGCGGCCCGGGCGAAGCGCAGATTGAGCTGGACAAACGCATGATTGGCGAGAACATCAAGCGCACCAAAGAGCGCCTGGTCAAAGTCAAAAAACAACGCCAAACCCAGCGGCGCCAGCGTGAACGTCGAGACTCGTTCAACATCTCGCTGGTAGGCTACACCAATGCGGGCAAGACAACGCTGTTCAACGCCTTGGTTAAGGCCCGCGCCTACGCGGCAGACCAGCTCTTTGCCACGTTGGACACCACCACGCGCCAGCTCTATTTGGGTGATGCGGGCCGCTCCGTGTCGCTGTCAGACACGGTGGGTTTCATCCGCGATTTGCCGCACGGCTTGATTGCGGCTTTTCAGGCCACGCTGCAAGAAGCCGTTGATGCTGATTTGCTCCTGCACGTGGTGGATGCATCCAACCCGCATTTTCCCGAGCAGATTGCGCAAGTGCAGCAGGTTTTGGCTGAGATTGGTGCCGCTGATATCCCGCAAATACTGGTCTTTAACAAGCTCGATGCCCTTGAAAAAGACAGTTGGCCGCTGCAACTTGAAGACATGTTTGAATTGGAGGGTCAGCCAACGCCCCGACTTTTCGTCAGTGCGCAAAACTCAACCGGTGTGGATGCGCTGCGGCGCGTGTTGGCTATGACCGTCAGCAGCGCGGCGCAACACTCCGCAAAAGCCAAAGACCTCCCAGGTGGTGATGAATTTGCAGGCGTTGAAGAAGAAACGCACTGAGATAATCCCTGCCGTAGATCCAATTCACTGTTAAGCCCATCGATTTTTACGCGAGACCCTGAGATGAAACTCCAACTGCGACCCCAAGGCATGACCCACGGCTTGACATCCGCGCGTGGTCTCCTAGGCCGATTCATGGGCTTGTTCAACTTGAACGACCAAAAGTGGGGCCGGGGTGACGACAAGCCTTCCGATGCATCCAAGCCTGACGATTCCAAACCCAACAACCCTGCGCCTGACAATCAACCCGCGCAGCCTCCTGTGCCGCCTCCTGCGGCGGACAACACCCGCCGCCCGGTCCGTGGCTCCAACCAGGGTCCGCCTGATTTAGACGAGCTGTGGCGCGATTTCAACAAGAAATTGGGCGGCCTGTTTGGCGGCAACAAGAACGGTGGCCGCCCCGGCGGCAATCAAGGTGGCGGTGGGGGCGCGGGCGGAGGATTTCAGCCCGACATGAAAAACGCAGGCATCGGTATCGGCTTGATTGCCGCCGTCGCCGTGCTGATCTGGCTCGGCACGGGCTTCTTCATCGTGCAAGAGGGTCAGCAGGCTGTCATCACGCAATTCGGCAAATACAAGTCATCGGTCGGTGCCGGTTTCAACTGGCGTTTGCCGTACCCGATTCAACGCCACGAACTGATCTTCGTCACGCAGATTCGCTCCGTCGATGTGGGCCGCGACACCGTCATCAAGGCCACCGGCCTGCGCGAATCCGCCATGCTGACGGAAGATGAAAACATCGTCGAAATCAAGTTTGCCGTGCAATACCGCCTAAGCGACGCGCGTGCTTTCCTGTTTGAAAGCAAAAACCCCGCTGAAGCCGTGGTGCAGGCTGCTGAAACGGCTGTGCGCGAGGTCGTTGGCAAGATGAAGATGGATTCGGCATTGTCCGAGGAGCGCGACCAAATCGCCCCACGCGTACGCACGCTGATGCAAACCATTCTGGATCGCTACAAGGTCGGTATTGAAGTCGTGGGCATCAATTTGCAACAAGGCGGTGTTCGCCCACCCGAGCAAGTGCAGGCCGCGTTTGACGACGTGTTGAAGGCCGGCCAGGAGCGTGAGCGCGCCAAGAATGAAGCGCAAGCCTACGCCAATGATGTGATTCCCCGGGCAGTGGGTTCGGCGTCTCGTTTGAAGGAAGAGTCTGAAGCCTACAAGGCCCGCATCGTGGCGCAGGCTTCGGGTGATTCACAGCGCTTCAAATCGGTGCTGAGCGAGTACCAAAAGGCCCCGCAAGTCACACGCGACCGTATGTACCTGGACGCGATGGCGCAAATTTATGGCAACGTGACCAAGGTGCTGGTGGACTCCAAACAGGGCTCCAACCTCATGGTCTTGCCGCTGGACAAAATCATGCAAATGTCAGGTTCTGAAAGTAGCGCTGTAGCTACACCTGCGGCTCCAGCAGCCCCCGCCACCTCGCCCGTACCGGGTGACTCGCGCAGCCGCGATGGCTCCCGTACCCGCTGATCGTCCCAGGACCGCATCATGAACAAAATCGGATTTATCTTTTCTTCCTTCCTGGTCGTTCTGGCACTGGCCAGTTCCATGCTCTTTGTCGTCGATCAGCGCCAGTTCGGCGTGGTCTACGCCCTGGGGCAAATCAAGGAAGTCATCACCGAACCCGGCTTGAACTTCAAGCTGCCGCCGCCGTTTCAAAACGTCTCTTACATTGACAAACGCCTGCTCACGCTGGAAACCACCGACACCGAGCCTATGCTGACTGCTGAGAAGCAGCGCATGGTGATTGACTGGTATGTGCGTTGGCGCATCTCCAACCCGTCGGAATACATCCGCAACGTGGGTCTGGATGAAGCCTCGGGCGCGAATCAGCTGAACCGTGTGGTGCGCAACGCGTTTCAGGAAGAGGTCAACAAAAACACGGTGAAAGAGATGCTCTCCACCAAACG